>CAZYQJ010000726.1:0-2986 GCA_964649925.1 uncultured Litorilinea sp. | reverse complement strand
TCTGCGGCCAGGCCAGCCCACCCAGCCCCAGGTTTGCCAACGCCACCGCGTGCCAGCGGCCTGTGGGCAAGTCGTATGCGCCCATCGAAGCCGCCATCGTCGGCTCCACCACCGGCATCTGCCCGCTGAGCGTGGCCAGCACATAGTCCGGCAGCGATGCAGGGATGATCCCGGCTGGCAGTTCGCTGCGCACAGACCACCATAGCAGCGTACACAGCGGCAGGCTGGGTTTCAGCCCGTTGCCCAGGGCCTGCTGTTGGGCCAGCGGCAGGCGCGCCCTCACCAGGTCGAAATAAGAACCTTCGCCGCGCGGGTTAGGGTGCAGCACACGCTGATCCTGCCACGTCACCGCGTTGGAACGTGGCTGCCCATCGCGCCCCATCAACACCAGCCCGTGCATCTGGCTGCACACCACCACACCCACCGCATCGGGCGCATAGGCATTCAACTCGTCCAAGAGCGTGCGCGCCGCCATCACCACTGCCTGCGGGTCTACCTCACAAAAGAGCGGCGGCAGATCGCGCAGCGGGGCCGGAAACGGGTGGCGGATCACCTGAGTGATGGCAAGTTCGTCCAGGTCCAACACTGCGCCTTTGACAAAGGACGTGCCGAGATCAAGGGCAAGGTACTTCACAGATGCGTCATCTCTCTTCGCGTGTGGGCTGCCCGCCGACCACCATCAACAGCACATAGATCAGGGCAGCCGCCATCAGGTCTATCAAGATTGAGATCATGGTAATTTGGGGGCCGCGGCCCTCGAACAACTGGCCGATCAACCAGGGCAGGAACATCGCACCCAGGCTCGCGCCCACCAAGAAGATGCTCGTCACCAGCCCGCTGAGCGTGATGCGCCGCTCCGCCCAGGTGATGACCGTGGGGAAGACCGTCGCCAGCGACAGCCCTGCGCCAAAGATGCCGACCCACAGCGCCCAGCGCGACGTGGGCAGCGCCAACAGCAGCGCGACGCTCGCCAGCGCGCCCACCATATCCGCCAGCAACACCGTGCGCGGGCGCAGGCGCGCTGTGATGGGGATGGAGAGCAGCCGCCCCAGCGTCAACGCCCCCCAAAACAGCGAGGTCAAGAAGAAGGCCGAGGTCTCATCCGCCAGCCCCATATTCAGCGCATAGGTGTAGACCCAGCCGCCAAAGCCGACTTCCGCGCCCACATAGAGAAACATGAACAAGGCGATCAGCCCCACCAGCGGCCAGTTGACGTGGATCCGGATCGCTGCCGTCCGGTCCTGCTCCACTTCCGAGATCGGGCTTGGCTCCCGCGCCAGCCAGATGATCAAGGGCAGCACATAGACCGCCAGCATCCAATAGCCCAACTGGATCCCGCCCGACCAGATCACGGCCTGCGCGATGACGAGCGGCGACAGGAACGCGCCCAGCCCAAACATGAAATGGAGCGCGTTCATATATGGCCCCACGCGCGAACGGTGGATCCAGACCAGCAGCGTATTGCCGCCGACATCCACCGTCCCTTCGCCCAGGCCCACCCCGAAGAGGACTGCCGCCAACACCCACAGCGTCGGCAGCAGCGGGGCCGCGGTCATGCCCAACGCCATCACCAACAGCGCCCCAGCCATTACAGGGTTCCCTGGGATGCGGTCGTAGAAGCGCCCCCCCACGAACGAACCCACCATATAGCCCGTCGAGCGCGCCAAAAACAACCCCGATATCTGCCCCAGATCGCTTCGGGTCTGCTCCGCCAATCCGGGCAGGGTCGGCCCCAAAGAAGCCGAAATCAGCCCCAGCCCAATAAACGCCGCATAATAGGCATAGGTGGATGCCAGGGGACGCAGGCGTGCCAGCGAGCGTACACTACCTGGAGAAGACATAGGTTTCGTCACAATCTACAATCTGTCTCAAAACCCTGCGCCAACCTGAAGATCTAGACGATTCAGCTACCGCAGCCGTTTTTGAGACGAGTTCTAGTCACGCACCAGCAACTCCAAAGAGGAAGCAGCCGGTCGCGGGTCATGCGGACGCCAGGGTATGCTCTCTGGAGCCTGATAGTGGACATTCAGATGGGGCGTCTCAATCCGCACGCATCCCTGATAGCGCGAATCAATTGCTGCCTCCAGCACCCCAGTGGTCAACAGCGTACGTTCCACGGGATACGAGGGCTTGCCAGTCACAAACATTTCCTCGACGTTCAAACTCAAATAACTAAAGTGTGCATAGGGCTGCGCCGGGGCCAGATAGAAGAGCGTGGACGGTACGCTCCCATCCGCCAGCCGCGCCGCATAGGCAAAGTGCTTGACATACTCAGTCAGCATCAGGATATAGCCACGGAACCCATCCTGGTATTCTATCGCAACCAGCAGCGGTTCGGGACACAATTCCTCCGGTGCGCCCGCGGGTTTGTCGGAGATGCGTGCCAATGCCGCATCCGCCAGGTCGCGCGGCCATTGCCCCTGCTGCGCCGCCCGCCAGACCGCTTCACCCTGCAGACAGGTCACCGCTGTCACGCCGGTTTCGCCGCCCTGCCGCCGCTCCACCATACACTGTAACGTCTCCAGCGTGTGAAAGCCGTAGACATCCAACCCCGCATAGCCGATGGCCAGGGCCTCCTGCAGCGGCGTATCCAATGGATGCTCCAGCCACGGGTCACGCCAACAACTGACCAGCGATGATCCGGCCATCAACGGCGCGCCCAACTGCGCGGCGCGATCCACCATCCAGCGCGCGTCGTGCCAGTTATACGACAGGTGCTTGTCGTTGAAAATGGGCACAGCGCGCCCGCTCGTCGCCATCGCCCCGCAGATCTGCTCCATAAAATACTTGCGCGGGTAAAGGTGCTGCTCCTTCTCGTTCCAGGCGTAGTCGCCATGTTCGCCGATCAGCAGCACGCCATCTACTGCCAGATCCTGGCCGCCCAGCGTCAGCGCGGCCACAATGCTGTCATAGATCGGCACATTGTGTTCGGCGGCAAAGCGGAGGCTCAAATCGTCGTCGGGCGTCTGGTCCACGTACAGCGACG
>CAZYQJ010000725.1:0-2989 GCA_964649925.1 uncultured Litorilinea sp. | reverse complement strand
GAATAAAACCCACGGTGTCGGTCAGCATGATCGTGTGACCGCTGGGCAATTGCATGCGCCGGGTGGTGGGGTCTAGGGTGGCGAAGAGTTGGTTTTCGGCGCGCACCTGGGCATTGGTGAGGGCGTTGAGCAGGGTGCTTTTTCCGGCGTTCGTATAGCCAACCAGCGAAACGACGGGCTGCAGCGACCTGCGGCGGCGACGTCGGTACTGGTCACGGTGTTTGCGGATCTCTTCCAACTGGCGCTTGAGAAAGGCAATGCGGCGGTTGATCTCGCGGCGGTCGGCTTCAAGCTGGGTCTCACCGGGGCCGCGCACGCCGACACCACCTCCTGCACCCCCGGCGCGGCCGCCGACCTGGCGGGCCAGGTGTGTCCAGGCGCGTGTGAGCCGGGGCAGCCGGTATTCATACTGCGCCAGTTCGACCTGCACTGCGCCTTCACGCGTGCGTGCATGGCGGGCGAAGATGTCGAGGATGAGCGCGGTGCGGTCGATGACTTTGATGTCTTCGCCCAAAGCCCGTTCTAGTTCCCGCTGCTGGCGCGGGGAAAGCTCGTCGTCAAAGATGACGACATTCGCCCCGCGTTCGGCCACCAACATCTGCAATTCTTCCAGCTTGCCCGAACCGATCAACGTGGCCGGGACGGGGGCATCCAGCCGCTGTGTCAGTTCGCCCAAGACACGCACACCCGCAGTCCGCGCCAGCAGTTCCAACTCGGCCAGCGAGTCCTGCAGCGTCAGCAGGTGGGGCTGCTGCGCCAGGTCTACGCCGACCAGGATGGCGCTCTCTTGGGCCGGTGCGGTGGAGAACAGCCCGCTGTCATCGCGCGTCATTGGCTCTCGCCCCATCTCATCACGCCGCGACGAGGATGACATGGAGTTGGAAGCGGAATTCGGATTTGAAGTATCAGTCATCGCATGGATTGCTCGCTTGAGCAGGAGCAAGGCTATACAGGAATCGAAACGAATTATCGGGTGGTGAGCAGGTCTTGGGTTGCGATCCATCCGGCCACCGGGTCGGCGGCGCGCTGCCAGGCCCCGTCAAGCGTGATGGCGACTGTGACCAGGCTATCGCCTGGGTCAAGTTGGGTGACTTGTTCACTCGTCGCGTCGGGCAGCGCATAGATCGCCAGCGGTGCGCTTACCGCCGCGCGTTGCACCTGGAGTTGCACCTGCACCTCAGGCGCGTCATCGAACGTAAACGAAAGAAACTGGTTCGACACCCAACCGTCATAAGGCAAGGAAATGTGCGACCAGGTTCCATCAGCGGAAAACTCGAACACAGTGACGCCTTCCTCGGTATCTAGCATCGCCAGATGGGGTTCGCCGGTTGATGGCCCCTGGCGCACTAGAAGCGGCCCTTCGGTGACCCAGGCTGCTTTGGGCAACCTAAACGACGTCTTGAGATAATCCAGATCACTTTGTGCGCCGGTCCCTGGTGAGCGGCTGGACCCTGCCGCTGGATCCGATGCGACAGGGAGGGTGTCCAGCGGATCGGACCCGGCGGTAGCCGCATTCGATCCCTCGGGCCGGGTCATGGCGTTGACGACGACGACCAGGAGCGTCACACTGACCAACAGGATCGCCACCCACGCGACGAGCTTGGTCACCGGTTCACGCTGCAGCGCGGGCCAGATTAGGCTGCCGGGCCGGATGGCCAGTTCGGCGCGCTTGCTGCGTATGGATGGACGTTTGGACTTGCGGGCCGGTTCTGGTTGGTATTGTACATGAACCTTGCCTGATTGTCGTTTTTTTGTATTGCCCTTTGCCGAAGTAGGGGCTTTGGGGCCGGGTTGGTGGCGTTGCCAGGGCCAGGCTGGCTTGCTGGTTCCCGTATCCAGATCGAGTGCGCCCGCCCAGGCTGCGACAGCCCAGTCGGCGGCATCTTCGGTGATCGCCAGCTTTTCCTGGAGTTGGCGTGAGAGGCGCGCCCAGGTCGCCTGTCGGGGCATCCAGGCAGGCGCGGCGAGCAGTTCCGCAGGCACGCGCTGTTTTTGTGCGTTGACCAGCACAAAGATCTCGCGGCGATGCTGCCCGCACAGGTCGTTGAGCAGCGATTCGGTGCGCCTCGGGTCGTTGACCAGATCAGGCCCGTATTGTTTGATCAGACGCTTGAGAGTGCGTGGTGGCTGGGCATGCATGGTCACAGGAATCAGAGCGATTGAGAAAAGAGCCTATAGACAGGCGTACAAGGCGGCGCAACATGTGAAAGGGTCACCAACCCGGTAGGTTCACAGCCCTGGTGTGTCACGAATACAGCGCGGCCATCGGTCACAAGCGCAGTTCGCCTTCACAACTGCCGAACTGGATGCGCGTGCCGCTGGCGAGCGTGACGTTTTTGCCGGGCGGTACATCGTGAACGTCACCCTGGCGTGTGGTCGCCACCCACTTCTCCTGGGTGAGGTTCTTCAGCCCCCAGATATGCGGGTGGTGGGGGTGGATCATCACCTCTGCCACAGGCCGCGAGAAATCATAGGTGCGGCTGTCGTCGATGTGGTGCGGGTAAAGACGGCTGTTATGGCGCAGCATGACGACTTGATGGCCTGTGCTGTGTGTCAGGCGGATGCGCGGCGGCAGGCGCATGGATTGGCTGCATGACCAGCAGGGATTGGGCGCGTGGCCTGGGTCGCCCGCAGCGCGCACGGCTTCGGCATCATAGAAATTTTCTGCGCCGCAACTGGGGCAGTAGATGATCGAATCCCGCAGCCGCACCAATACGGCGCGCCATTCGCTCTCGCGCACGCGGCCATGTACCGGGTCATGGATGCCATCTGTAAATGCTCGCACAAAAAGCTGGCGCAGGAAGGCCGGATAGATGGGCCAGAACGCCAGGGCGTTGTCATGCAGCCCTGGCACAGGCCGGTTGCTGGTATCGTTCGGGTCAAAGATAAAGACCGGTTCGGTGCCGTAGAGACGGGTCATGGCGGGCAGGTCAAAACAGCGGATCGATGCCTCGCGCGCGCCTTCCAACGGGTGATGGTTCATGAGCAG
>CAZYQJ010000724.1:0-2991 GCA_964649925.1 uncultured Litorilinea sp. | reverse complement strand
GGTGACAAACCCCTGCGCCGCCGCTTGCGATGTGTAGAGGGTGGGGTCATCCTGCTTCAACCAGACCTCCGGCCCGTCCGTCGCAGGGGTAAAGAAGCGGTCCTCCTCAACATCCTTTTGCTCGCCGCGATGGGCGATGATGCCCACTTCCTGCGTGGGGTCGTGTACCTCGATCCACGCAAAGCGGCCATAGTCATCCTCGCCCCAAAAGCGGATCGGGTCCTCCCAGACCACCGGGTCCCCCGCCAATCCGTCCCCCCAAGCGTGCAGCCCCCAAAACTCGTCAAAGTCATCCGACGAGGGATCGCCATAGTCGCCGTCGCCGCGCTGGTAATGGACCACGGCATAGCGCGCGCCTGCGGATGGCGGCGGAGCGGGCACGCGCGCATAGCGAACCCACACGCCCTCCACCGATGCCCCTGCATAGTGATCGTTCAAATCACTGACCACAGCCAGGAAGTCAAGTTGAGCCCCTTCCGGCCCCGTAGAGGCATCATAAAAGACGCGGTACGGCGGGTTATCATCCACGCCGATCACCGTGTAGGTCATTGTGCCCGTCTCGCGCACGGCAAAGGTGACCTCTGCGAAGCCGTCAACCGCCACATCGGCGCGTACCTCCAGCCGCTGCGGGATCACGTTCCCGTCGAACTCATCATAGCCCAGCGTCACCTCTTGCCCAGCCGTCAAGCCCGCCAGCGTGACCGTCGGAGCCTCCGTGGAAGCCGGGATCGCTGCGCCAGCCCGGTAGATGACAAAGCCCATCTCCGGCACACTGACCGCCAGGCTGCCGTCAGTTTCGGTGGTCAACGCCTCCGCCGCGCCGTCACCTTCGGCATAGACCAGGCTGAAGTCAACGCCGCCCGCATAGAAGGTAGGCACGCTGGCCGTCGCCGTTGGGCCATTGTTCAACGCCACCACATACTCCACCCGCTCGTCCCGGTCGATGCGGCTGAACGCATAGATGCCGGGGCCATCGGCGGCATAGCGATGGATCTGCGCCCCTGTCCGCAGCGCGCCATGCGCCTGGTAGATCTCCGCATAGGCGGCAAACGCCTCGTACAGCGGATGGGCCGGGTCAAAGTTATCGGCGGCTGGGGTGGACTCGCTGCCGATCTGGTCGTCGTCGTTGTAGCTTGCCACCTGGCTGGGGAACATATCCTGGCGCGCATCCTTGTCGTTGCCGTCACCGGTAAAGCCCTGCTCATCACCGTAATAGATGACCGGCACGCCGCGGCCAAAGAACAGCGCGGTATGGGCCAGCTTGCTCCGCCCCAGCTTCTCTGCATCGGTCAGGGCTGCGTTGCCGTCGGCGTTGAGGAAGAACCCAAACCGGCCCATATCGTGGTTGCCCGTGAAGGTCGGCAGGCTGTAGGCATTGGAGTCCTCGTCGATGAAGAAGTCGTCATTCTCAAACAGGGTGTGCAGGGCTTGAGCCGACCCACCCTGCGAGACATAACGCCGCACCTCCTCCTGGATGCGGAAATCCAGGATAGCAGGCATGTCGCTGTCGGTGGTGTAGAAGCTGAGAAATGGCGCTGCACTGGAGTAGACCTCGCCAAAGACAAAGAAATCGGGCCTTCCCTCGGCCTGGGCGTGCGCCAGGATGGCCGGGGTGAATTCGTGCCAGAACTCGGCGTTGACGTGCTTAACCGTGTCTATGCGAAAGCCATCGATGCCGAACGCTGAGATCCAGTCCTTATAGATCTCAGTCATCCCCGTCACCACCTGCGGATGCTCCGTGAAGAGGTCGTCCAACCGGCTAAAGTCACCGTAGAGCGAACTCTCCCCCTCGAAGGTTGAGTCGCCACGGTTGTGATAGAAGATCGGGTTGTTCAGCCAGCGCGGGACTTTGATCCGTTCCTCACCGGGCGGGATAATCGGCGTATAGGGGAAACTGATCTCAGGATCCAACGGGGGAAAGCGTCTCGCACCGGCAAAGTCGCGGTCGTCAAAGACCTCCCCGTCGGCATCCCGGTAAGAGGCATCCATCTTGGATTGGTAGCTGTACCGGCCTTCTTCATAGTCAATCACATCGGCTGTATGGTTGACGATGATATCAAAGAAGACCTTGATCTCGCGGCTGTGCGCAGCATCGATCAACTGCCCCAATTCCTCGTTCGTGCCAAAGTGGGGGTCGAACTGGGTGAAGTCGGTGATCCAATACCCGTGATAACCCGCCGAAACATCCTCACCGATGTTCTGTACCGGCTTGTTCTTGAAGACCGGTGTCATCCAAATAGCGGTGACGCCCATCTGATCCAGATAGTCCAGCTTCTCGATCAGCCCGGCCAGGTCACCTCCGTGATAGAAGCCCTTATCAGTTGGATCAAAACCGGTCGCCATGCGGTCGCCGCTCAGCCCGCCCTCGTCATTAGCGTCATCGCCGTTCGCAAAGCGGTCGGGCATCACAAAATAAAAGACATCATCCTGGATCGGGTGGCGGGCAGGCGGCTGCGCGATCGCGGCCAGGTCCACCGGCGGCTGCGGGATGGTTTGGCTGGCAGGCGCGGCCGCGGCTCGCGGCTGCCAGGAAAGCCAAAACGCCAAAACAATAACGACCACTACCCAGCTAAAGCGTCGCCGGTTTGCGTGCATAGGACCTCCACCACCTGGAAAACAGTAAGCGACATGCGTACAGGGGACAGCCTTGCTTGCCCCAATCAGACCAGGCTCAGCGTATGCCAATGCGAATGCGGGGATGCTGAGGGGCCGCCACCGCGCGGCAGTGACGTCCGGTCAAAGATGGTTTTGTCGGCAAGGGGACACAGGGAGATGCAGCGTAAATGAAACGGTTTGGCTTGTCAAGCGTTGATCCGGGCCCCGGCGTGACCTGACTTTTCACTCTTGCCTTCTAGCGTCGTTGCTGGCATAATTGGAACGTTCCAACTACGCCGCTATCAAATACACAAGGCATGGCATTTCTGACCTGGCCCGCTGCCGTTTGGGGAGACCGCTGTGGCTGGACCAACCTTACTCGACGTAGCCAAACGC
>CAZYQJ010000723.1:0-2996 GCA_964649925.1 uncultured Litorilinea sp. | reverse complement strand
GGTAGCCCTTGAGCAGCAGATAGTTGCCGCTGCGCTCAACTGACTGGCCGGGGAACTCGATCTGCAGTTTGCGCCGTTCGACCTGATTGGTCGCCCAACCCAACAGCGCATCCATCTCGCCGCCAGCCTGATAGGCGCGCGGGTCGACGAGCGCAGGAACGATCAGACGGTCCACCACAGCGCCCAGCCCCACCCAATCGTAGCCCAACGTGTCCCAACTATCCGCCGACAACTGGCGCGGTGATTCAACGCGCACGGCCAGCGTCTTGTTGTTGGCGTGCAGCCGGTCGGCCAGCTTAGTCATCAGGTGGACAAAATCAGCGCGCGCGCTAGGCACAGCGTCCACCCCGCGGTAATCAATCACCACGCCCGGATACCCGTTCTGGACAATGGTCTGCTCCACCGCGGCTAGTTGGTTCTCCTGCAGCCCAGGGTCCAGCAGCAGGTTATTGATCAGGTCGGTGCGGATTACATCGCCGGTCCAGTTACGGATCACCGGCAGGGTATTACCGTTGTTGATGGGCGCTGTACCTTCCAGCGCGCCATCCCCGCGCAAATAGAGACCGGCCTTGGCCTCGTTGGTGACGACCGCGTTTTGCGGCAGTTGTCCCTCCAGCCCTAGGTCTGCAGTGACCGCTGGAACAGACGGTGCGGTCTGCATCACCATAAAGCTCTCAGGCACAAACTCCAGGCGCGCCTCGACAATGTCTTCTTCAGTCAAAACGGCGCTGGGCAAATGCTCCCAGCGGCTACCGTCCCATGTGTACAGGCCCAAGGTTTCATAAGGCATGCTGTCATTGGGAATGGGGATCGACAGAATGGACTGTGCCGGTTCCGTGCCCACTAACTTGACGTCATAGAACGGGCTTTTGGGGATCAGATGATCCGGCACGCTGCTGGCCGCTTCATAGAGGTCGCGGCCTGCCTGACCCTCGATAAAGTTCGTGCGCGGCGTGCTCTCCACCGTCGCCATAAATGTGGACCGGACGCCTTCGGCGGGGAAGTTAATCACCGTTCCGTCTGGATCAGTGATCGCGCCGCCTGCGGAGGTAATACGGGTATAGGTAAACGCCTGCAAACGGTCCAGGAGGCTGATGGGTGGCAAAAGCAAGGCCAGGATCAGCAACGCGGGCAGCACCACTAAGGTGATGATCCAGGCCGCCGGCCCCTCCAAGATTCTTCCAAACCCACTCCAGACCGAAGTTCGCGTCCCAAACCGGCTGTTTTGCATTGGATGCCAACTCCTTAGAGATCACAAATTCTCTACCGCTATCAATTCTGTATAAGTCATTGGGTAATCTGGTAGCGTGTAGACTAACTCGCTATGTTAGCATAGGGAGTGTCTGCTGCAAAAACGCTGTCTGTATCTAACAGGCCCGCCGGGCTGGCCATCATCCCGGCCCAACCCCATTTCGTATCACGCTCTCCTGCCGTGCTATACTGGACGTATGGAACTGGAGTACCCTCGTCGCGCCCGCCGCCGGCCTCAAGTCTGGCTGCAAATGACTTTACTGATTGGCTTCCTGTTCTGCCTTGTGCTGGGGGTAGGCGCATTGGCCGCGCTGGTTTTGATGCAGACCCAGCCGCCTGCGGAGGATACAGGGTCCCCCCTCGCCACAGTTCCATATACCCAAATTGTGCCACAACATGCCTTGATGCAGCTAGCAGGCGATCCTCCTGCCGCGCTCGCCAACCAGGCCCTGAACGCCGGGGAACTGGATCTCGCCTATGCCATTGCGGTCTTTACCCCTGAATTGAGCGACACCCAGCGTATCGGTCTCTTGATCCAACTCGGCACACGCTATGGGCAAAACGGCCATCCTGACCAGGCGATCCGGGCCTACTCGCTGGCTCGCAGCACGGCCATCCTGGGCCGCAGCCTGACAACGCTCGAACGCAGCCAGGCGTTGCTGCAGATCGCCAACGGGCAGTTGGATGCCGAGGCACACAACGCCGCGCTCGATACCGCCATTCAGGCCAAGCAGATCGGCGTGCAAACCCCGGAACTGCTTCCGGCCCAACGCAGCCAGATCTTTGAAAACCTGCGCGGCCCGGCCCAACGCATCGGCGACAGCGCCTTTGAACAAGAAATCCACGACCTGGCACGTAATCCCTACCTGGCCCCCCAGGCGTACCTGATCCCCAGCCGCTGGATCACCTTGACCGAAGCCATCGCCGCCGACCCGGCAGTGGAGGCCGCGGTGACGACCCGCCGCGACGCCGCGCGCCTGCTGGCCGACCGCATCACCCTCACCGGCGGCATTGACATTGACCCTGAACGCCAAACGCTCGCCAGTGCCTTGCTCGCCGAAGACCAGGCCCGCGCCGCCGCCTATCAGCGCGCCCTCTCCGCAGGGCTTTCGCTCCCCCAACAATTTTACGTCCTGCAAGAGCAACGCGCCTGGCTGGCCCTCAAGACACGCATGGCCTTGGGCGGCTTTGGCATCACCGTCGTGCCTGAATGGGAGCAAAACGCCTCGGCTATCCTGCAAGAGTTGAGCGGCGTGACGCACAATACCGTCACCGTCGTCGAGGCCATCGCCGGGACACTGGCAGACCCCACGGCCCAGACCATGCTGCGCGTCGAGGCGTTGATATGGCTGGCCCAGCAGTACGAATTGGGCCTGCTGCCCAACATCACCCCGGCCCAGTTGAGCGACCAACTGCGCGCGGCGCAAAGCCAACTGGCGCAACTCGGCATGCCGCTGGCGCTGCCCATCGCCTATGACCCTGGTGCGACACCGCCAGGTTTTCGCTATGTGTCGCCCGGCACCCTGCAGTAGCTGTACACGTACCACAGACATACGCCGCGCCGCGTCCAAACGTTGCGCCCACCCATCCATATCCGCCATGAGCGACCTTGATCAACTACATGCCTTATTTCAGGAAGACACCCAGAGCCGGTTGGCGCGTGCCGCCCAGATCGATCAACGGCTGGCCTCCGCGGCGTCCATCGTCGAGAGCTACCGCGATCACCCTGCGCTCCATGCACTGAC
>CAZYQJ010000722.1:0-2999 GCA_964649925.1 uncultured Litorilinea sp. | reverse complement strand
GCCAAAGATGGCAAAGGTCACGGCAAACATATCGCCATTCGGGGCCGTCCGCAGATCGGTGAGCATGGTCAGGCCGGTGGCATAATCATCATAGCTGCCATCTTCGTTGATGCTCACAACTTTGGCCGAGCCGGGCACAAACGGCGCGCCGCTCAGGTACGAAACATAGGCATTGCCGTCCGCATCAAAGGTAATACCTGTCGGCACCGGATCGGTCACCATCTCACCCCCGCGCGTGGGGCTTGGGAACACGCCAGGAATGCCGTCGAACACCGTCACAACTTCCACATCACCTGCCGGCGACACGGTGTAAAGCATGTTACCGCCCGCATCAGCCACCCACAGATTGCCGTCGGGGCCAGCAGTAATGTGATAGGGAACGGAGGCATAGGTGGGAATGCTGATTATTGACACTTCACCCTCCATCGTCAGCCGCCCGATCTCATTCGATTCATAGCTAGTGAACCAGATCGCACCATCCGCGCCCGCCGTGATCCCCACCGGCTGCATATCTGGGACAGGGAACTCCGTAATCTCCCCTTCCAGGCTAATGCGGCCAATCGCATTAGCGCGGTAGAGGGTAAACCAGAGGGCATCGTCCGGCCCAACCGTGATACGAATAGGGAAGCTTTGCTCGGTAGGCAGGGGATATTCGGTGATCTCCCCTGCCGCGGTGATGCGCCCGATCTGGTTGGCGCGGTTCTCCACAAACCAGAAAGCGCCATCCGGCCCGGCGACCATGCCCGCCGGAAAGCTCTCCGGCTTTGGCAGTGGATACTCGGCCAACACTTCCCCCTCGGTATTGAGTTTGACTATCTTGTTCGCCTCCAACGCCGTCAGCCACAGCGTATTTTCCGGCCCCGCTACTATCTCACGAATGGGCGCAAGCCCCGGCGGCAGATCATATTCGGTGATTTCACCGTCGGGCGTAATGCGCCCCAATTTGCTTGCCAGGTCTTCGTTGAACCAGATCGCGCCGTCCGGCCCAAGCGCAACAAAGCCCTGAGAGTTGTCAACGGCATCCTCGGTTGGGATTGGATATTCGCTGACCTCGCCCTCCATGGTGATGCGCCCGATTTGGCCCGCGCCCGTCTCGATAAACCAGAGCGCGCCATCCGCGCCGACCTTAATACCCCCTGCGTGGGCGATATGGGTGGGAATCTTGTGTTCGATGAGGGTGGGCGTTGCGGGCTGGAGGGTCACTGGCTGGCAGGCAGCCAGCACAAAGAGCAATGGAAGCACGAATAAGATTTTGAGTTGGACTATCCAATCGCTTCCCGGCCATGCGCAGCGCCAACTCACCAGGTTAAACCAGCGGAAGTGATTCATATCTGATCCCTTTCTTTCCTCATGCAGAATTGCTTTACATTTCAGCGCCACGTTTTCGGTGCAACGCCAGCGTAACGGTATACCGCCCGCCGTATATGACATTTCCTGCCAAGCGGAAGCATGGCTGAGAAAGGGACTTGGTTTCGTCAAAGCTAAAAGATGACATTTCTTGCCAAAATGGGGGTAGAGCCTCAAAAACGCTTGCGTTTGTGGGCAATTAACGATAGTGTGGAGGCCGATCTTATACACGGGCTGCTCGACCTGTTCAGATCCCAAAAACGTTATGCCAACCCAATCCCCGTCGCCCGATACCTTCACCACCTTTGGCGATCTACTCAAATATTTGCGCCGCCGTGAACGGCTGACGCAGATGGAGCTTTCCATCGCCGTCGGTTACAGCGAAGCGCAGATCAGCCGTCTGGAAAAGAACCAGCGTCTGCCCGATCTGGCTGTCATCAACGCCTTGTTTATCCCCGCACTCCATCTCGAAAACGATGCTGATCTGAGCGCGCGCTTGTTGGCCTTAGCACACGCCGCCCGCCAAGAGGATGCGCCTTTGCCCGGTATTGCCCCCTACAAAGGCTTGTTGTTTTTCGACGAAACGGACAGCGACCTCTTCTTTGGCCGTGAAGAGCTTACGGCGAAGCTGGTCGATCGGGTCACTGCCCTAGCGCAGCAAAATTCAGCCACGCGCCTGTTGGCGGTCGTGGGTGCATCGGGCAGCGGCAAGTCCTCGCTGGTGCGGGCCGGGCTGGCTGTGACGCTCAAGCGACGGGGCTGGACGACGTATATCATGACCCCGACCGCCGCACCCTTAAGCCGCTTGGAGGCGGAACTCCACCCTGCCCACGCCAGCATCGGTGATTGTGGCGCTGACAATAGCGGTGATAATGGCGGCGACCATGCTGCGTCTGTCCTTCTGTTGATTGACCAATTTGAAGAGGTCTTTACTCTCTGTCGCGACGAAGCCAGCCGGGTCGCCTATATCGACAAGTTGCTTGCCCTGAGCCAACCTGCCGCCAACACAACAGTAGTCATTACGCTGCGCGCCGATTTTTATGTCCACTGCGCGCAAAATCCGCTGCTGCGTCAGGCCGTGGCCGCGCAACAGGAATATATAGGCCAGATGACCCCCGCCGAACTGCGCAGTGCCATCGAAGAACCGGCCAAGCGCGCAGGCTGGGAGTTTGAAGCGGGGCTGGTCGATCTGATGTTGCACGACATCGGCGCTTACGACGGAGGTACGCCGGAACCCGGCGCGCTGCCGCTACTCTCCCACGCCTTGTTGGCGACCTGGGAGCGGCGGCGCAAGCGTACCCTCACCCTAGATGGCTATCGTGCCGCGGGGGGTGTGCGCGGTGCCATTGCCGAGACGGCAGAAAGCGTCTTTACGGATCAACTTGACCACGAGCAGCAGGAAGTGGCGCGCGAGGTCTTCTTGCGCCTAACCGAATTGGGCGAAGGCACAGAGGACACTCGACGCCGCGCAGCCTTGATAGAATTGGAGCGACACTCGGAGGAAGCGGCGCAGCTGCGCGGCGTGCTCAACACGCTGGCCGATGCGCGCTTGATCACCTTGAACGAGGCCAGCGCCGAGGTGGCGCATGAAGCGTTAATCCGCGAGTGGCAGCGGCTGCGCGAATGGCTGATGCAGGATCGGGAGGGGCTGC
>CAZYQJ010000721.1:1175-3005 GCA_964649925.1 uncultured Litorilinea sp. | reverse complement strand
ATTCGCGGCAAGCCTGAAGGGGCCACCCTGCCGTATGTGCAGGGGGACATCCGCCGCGTGCGGATCGTGACGGTGCGCCCCAGCACACGTACGCCCGCGCCTGACGCAGCGGCGCGCCGCCAAGCCGTGTTGGATGAGGCGCGGCGCAAGGCCGAGCAGACCAACGCCGAGATGTTTGCCGCCTCTTTTAGCGGCAAATGGGGCGATTACTCTATCGAGGACAGCCCAACCAGCGGCGACACCGACTAGCGAACAGCCGCCGGGAATCCCCATCACCGAGAGGTCACCATGCAGCCACGCGATCGTTTTATCGCCGCCCTGGAGCGCCGCCCGATCACGGGCCTGGTTCCTCATTTTGAACTGGTCTTTTTCCTCACGATGGAAGCCTTTGGCAAGGTGCATCCCTCGCACCGCGCCTATGACCAGTGGTTTCAGATGGAGGAGAAAGAGCGTGAACTGCACCGCCAGGACATGGCCGACATCTTTATCGCCACCGCCGAACGCTTTGACCACAGCGCCATCTTCTTGCACCCCAACCCCGATACGGTGGAGGAGACGATCCGGCTGGTGGACATTGTGCGCCAGCGCACGGGCGACCGCTACTTTCTGATGCGTCACGGCGACGCCACCTTTAGCATTCCCAGCGGCGGCGAGATGGTCGCCTTTGCCGAACGGCTGCATGACGAGCCGCACAAACTCAAACAAGACGCGCAGCGCATGGTGGACAACGCCATCCGCCGCGCCGAGCAGTACCAGGCCCACGGCGGGCTGGATGGTTTTGCGCTCTGCGCCGACTACTGTTTCAACAACGGGCCGTTTCTGGGCGTCAAACGCTTTGCCGAGTTTGTGACGCCCTACCTGGCCCAACTCACGCGCGCCTACCGCGACCTGGGCTTCTATGTCATCAAGCACACCGACGGCAACATCATGCCCATCCTGGATGAACTGCTCTCCACGCAGCCCCACGCGCTGCATTCGCTTGACCCACAGGGCGGCGTAGACATCGCCGAGGTCAAGCGGCTGGCAGGCGATCAGGTCTGCCTGATCGGCAACGTCAACTGCGGGCTGCTGGATACGGGGACGGACGAGGAGGTGGTGGAATCGGTGCGCTATGCCCTGCGCCATGGGATGCCGGGCGGCGGCTACATCTTCTCGACCAGCAACTGCATCTATACAGGGATGCGGCTGGCGCGCTATGAGTTGATGCTGGACGTCTGGCGGCGCGAAGGGGTCTATCCTCACCGTTAGCGCATGGTGGGCAGGACGTGCAACTGCGCCAGCATCCCCATCTGGTCAAAGACGCCCCAATGCTCCACGATCTGCCCATTGTGGATGCGAAAGATATTGATCGAGGTGACGGAAAAGTGATGGCCTGTGGGCGGCTGGCCCATAAACGTGTTGCTGTGGGTGCCGCTCACGCTGACGCGCGCCACGACCTTGTCCTCATCCACCAGCAAGTCTTCGACATCAAACCGCAGATCAGGGAAGCCCGTTTGCAGTAGTTCGTACTTCTGGCGCAACCCGGCGCGTGTGGCGGGAATGCCATAGAGCGCTTCGTGATCCACGAAATCGCTCGCCACCAACTGCTCCAGCACAACCCAGTTCCCGGGTGTCAACGCTTCGTCATAGTAGCGGCGTACCAAACCAGCCCCAGATAGCCCTGGCATATAATACCTCCACGTCGGCGTGATGGCTGCGGATGGATAGGATTGCGTTCAGTTTGCCATAGGTCGAGGCTAGTTCGCGAATTGGCCTATCACTGGATAGATTACTCGAATCACAAAAAAGGTGCATCTGTTCGCCATTCTGTCCCACTTGTGATAAAGTAGG
>CAZYQJ010000721.1:0-1075 GCA_964649925.1 uncultured Litorilinea sp. | reverse complement strand
ACTGGCCACCTGGACGACCGCCCAAAAAAACAACGCGCTGCTCGCCATTGCCGATGAGCTGGAAGCGCGCGCTGCTGAGGTCATGGCCGCCAATGCCCTGGACCTGGCCGATGCCCGCACCAAGGGTCTCAGCGATGCCATGATCGACCGCCTGATGCTCAACGAGGTGCGCATCGCTGGGCTGGCCGCCGACACCCGCAAGATCGTAGACCTGCCCGACCCGGTGGGCGCGGAGTTGGAAAGCCGCCTGCTGCCCAACGGCATGCGCCTCAGCCGCCGCCGCATCCCCATCGGCGTGCTGGGGGTGATCTACGAAGCGCGGCCCAATGTCACCATCGACGTCGCTACCCTAGCCTTCAAGACCGGCAATGCTGTGATCTTGCGCGGGGGCAGCGAAACGCTGCGCAGCAACCAGGCATTGGTCGCGGTGATCCAGGCTGCGCTGGAAAAGGCCCACTGCCCGGCGGGCGCAATCCAACTGATCGCCAGCCCCGACCGCGCCCTGGTCGCCCAACTCCTGCGCCTCGACCAGTACGTCGACATGATCATCCCGCGCGGGGGCGCGGCGCTGCACAGGCTCTGTAAGGAGCAAAGCACGATCCCCGTCATCACCGGCGGCATCGGCGTCTGCCATCTCTTTGTGGACAGCAGCGCCGACCTGGATCGATCCGTGACCGTGGTGGAAAACGCCAAGGTGCAGCGGCCCAGCGTCTGCAACGCGCTGGAGACGCTGCTGGTCCACCGCAGCATTGCCGCTGAGTTCTTGCCGCGTGTCGCCGCACAGCTAGCGCGCAGCGGTGTGGAACTGCGTGCCACCGGTGAGGCGTTGACCCTGCTCCGCCAGGGCGATCACGGGGCGCGCGTGGTGGAGGCCGGGCCGGATGATTTTGACCAGGAATGGCTGGACTTGATCCTGGGCGTCAAGGTGGTGGACGGGATGGATGAGGCCATTGACCACATCCACGCCCACAGCACCGAACATTCCGACGGCATCCTGACCAACGACTGGCAAAACGCCACCCGCTTTGTCAACGAGATCAACTCATCTGCGGTCTTTGTCAACGCCAGCACGCGC
>CAZYQJ010000720.1:0-3014 GCA_964649925.1 uncultured Litorilinea sp. | reverse complement strand
ACGAGAGCGCCTCGCCGCGGGCATCCGTCAGATAGGGAACCTGTGCCATGCCTTCCAGGATCCAGGCGTACTCCTGACCGATGGGGTGCAGGTGCAAGATCTCCTCAGGGGTCATCGCCTGGCCAGCATTCCAGGGGGGATCGGTCTCGACCGCTGGAGCCAGGGGAACAAAGCGCACTTCGTCGCGCTGTACCGCCTGGTAGCGGAGTGGGAAGACGATTTCACCACCTCGGTACAGCCCAATGGAGACGGTCTTTCGCCTGCGTCCGAAATTGCGGGTCAGCGCTTCCTGCCCCTCCAGGAAGGCCCGCAGCGCAACCTCGCTTAGGATATGGCCGCGCGCCAGGAAGCCGCCAATATAGGGACGGATGGATAGGAGACGGGAGTCCACTTCGATGGTTAGGGGCTGTTCGGCGGTGGTAGTGAACGCGTAAGTGCGGGGTGCGCCGGTGCGATGGTCGCGCAAGTGGCGGGCAATTCCTTCGACACACCAGAGATCGGGGCGATTGGTGTCCTTTAGCTCAATGCGAATGTCAAGCGTCGACCCTGTTACCATAGGTGGCGGCAGCCATGCCCCTTGCCCGTCTTGGAGCGGGAGGCCATTGGCGGCACGATGGCCCAACTCCCCTTTCACCAGAGAAAGGTCACGGTCCAATGCTGCCAATGGCATCGAGGCGGGCAGATGAGCCAACTGGCAAAGATCTTGATACGCTACGGTAATGGTCGGCATCTGTGACCTCCTAAACGCGGCGCATGTCGGCTAGCCCGCGGGGCAGGCTGTTGGAAAACAGGTGGCGGATGTCATCCTTACCTAACGCCACCAATGCCATGCGGTCAATGCCTAGGCCCCAGGCAATCACGGGCACGTCGATTCCCAGGGGACGAGTGACCTCGGGACGGAAAAGGCCTGCCCCTCCTAGCTCGACCCAGCCTAGTACCGGGTGCAGCATGCGCATCTCCACGGAGGGTTCGGTAAAGGGAAAGTAGTCGGGAACGGCCCGTACCTGTTGGGCTTGGGCCAACTCCTTAGCAAAGACCATCAGCAAGCCCAGGAGATGCCGCAAGGAGATATCGTGGCCAAGCACAATGCCTTCGATCTGAATAAAGTCAGGTGCATGGGTGGCATCCACTGTATCATAGCGAAAGCAGCGGGCCATTGAAAAGTATTTGCCGGGAACCTTGGGCTGTGCAGCCAACTGGCGGGCAGACAGTGCGGTACCCTGGCTGCGCAGGATGAGCCGGCGTGCCCGCTTACGGTCAAAGACATAGCCCCACCCACGCGAGCCATAGCCCGTCTTGCCCTCATGGGCCGCTGCTACCTGAGATAGATAGGGTTCAGGGATCGGCGTGCTATAGACCGGATCGGCCACGAAATAGACATCGTGAATATCGCGCGCTGGGTGAAACTGCGGCATGAAAAGGGCGTCCATGTCCCAGAACTCGTTCTCGACCAGTGAGCCGCGCATTTCCTCGAAGCCAAGCGCAAGCATCTTCTGCTTTACCCGGTCGAGAAAGCGCCGGTAATCGTTGCGACTGCCTGCTACCAGCCGGGGCGGGAGGCCGATGGCATACGGACGGAAACTCCGCCCGCGCCAGGAACCATCCTGGATCATCGCCGAAGTCAAAGGGCCGATGGCATCCACCGCTGCGGCCGCGTTCGACTGCTGTGCCGCACCGAGAGAGGTCAGTCGATACGTTCGCACCTTGGTTTCGGACAGAGCGACGAGCGGGCGAAAGCGTTTGTCTGCCAGCCAGTCTTGTTCCTCCCCGGTCAACTCGCCCAGCGGTAGGAACCCGGCCCCGGCTAGCCGCGCCAGCAATGCCTGGCGCTGTTGCCAAAGGCTGAGGTCGGCATTGGGCACTAGACGGACTTCCCCTCCTTCCACGCTCAGTACGCCCGCCCGGCGCAGCGCCCCGAAGGCCGCACCCGATTCTGATTCGGGCAGATGTGCGCGACGCTGCAACTCGGTGACGGGCATGGTCCCGTGCTCCAGGAGGTCACGCAGCAAGCGCAGTTCGGGCAGACCCGCGACCAGGTAATCACGGCCAAGGGCAGAGAGGCCCACTTGGGTGTGAACCCGCTCCCCGGTCTGCTGAACTGCGTTCTTGAGTTTGAGACGCTCAATGGCGGATCGGGCTTGGGCCAAATCGATACCGCTCTGCGCGGCCAGTTCGTCCAGGCTTAGCTCCTGGGAGGGGGAAGCAAGAGCCAGAAGGAGGGCCGCTTCGTGAGGACTGAGTACATCCTGCATGACTGAATTGCTCGCTTTTTTCTGTGCCCTTACCGGTCTGCAAGGGCCGCACGCATTACCTCCACGGGTGGTTCGATACCGGTCCAGGTTTGGAACGCGATGGCCCCCTGCCAGATGAGCATGCCCAGACCGCCGATGGCGCGCGCCCCGTCGTGGGCAGCACGCTGGAGCAGGCGCGTCTGCGGCGGGTTATAGACCAGGTCGTAGACGGTCTGGTTGGGCCGGAAGGCCAGGTCATCGGGCCAGGGCATCGTTTCCACCTGCGGCGTCATGCCCAGGGACGTGCAGTTGACGATCAGGTCTGCCCGTTCTGCTGCGTGATGCAGGTCGGCAGGCAGGCTGCACGTTTGCAGCGGGCAGGCGGCCACTTGCGGTTGGATCGCCGCGATCAGCGTTTCGGCGCGCGACACAGTGCGGTTAGCGACGGTGATTGAGGCTGCACCCGCACTTGCCAGCCCATAGACCACGGCGCGCGCCGACCCGCCTGCACCCAGCACCAGGACATGCTGCCCGTTCGGGTCTATCCCGTGGCTGCGGAGGTCGGCCACAAAGCCGGGCGCGTCGGTGTTGTCGCCCAAGAGCGTGCCGTCGCGTTCGACGCGGATGGTATTGACCGCACCGATGGCCTGGGCCGCGGGCGACAGCCGGTGCAGGTGGGGCATGACGCCCTGTTTGTGCGGCACGGTCACGTTGGCCCCGGCCAGCCCCAGCGCCACCAGCCCGCGCACGGCTTCGCCGATCCGTTCTGGCGGCTCCACTGGG
>CAZYQJ010000719.1:0-3018 GCA_964649925.1 uncultured Litorilinea sp. | reverse complement strand
CTTCGGCGCTTCAGCCCGCGTCAACGGTCTCAGTATATCACACCTGCCGAGGTCGCCTGTCGTCCTGATCGCCATTGCCGCGCCGCCAACCCGCTGCGCCAACCATGGCCGCCAGAAGCAGCAGCGTCGCGCCGCTGATGACCAGCCCCAGCCGCACACTGTCCGGCGCATATACCAGGTCAAACTGCGCTTCCCCAGCGGGCACAGCCACCCCTACCAGCGTCAAATTGGCGCGCAACGGATACAGCATCCCGCCCGGCTCACCGGCAGCCGCACACGCCGACACGTCCTCACATGTCACGTCCACGACGCGCCAGCCGGGCATCCAGTTTTCGGCAATCACGACAAAGCCCGGCGCGCTGTCCTGCGTCACCACGCGCAGCCGGTTATCGGCCACACGCGCCACGCTCACAACCCGCTGACGTGACGCCCCGTCCACCAGACCTGCATCCAACGCATCAGAGAGCAGCGCCACCTCGTCCAGATCGACCTGGTGATCGGCCAGTGCATCCCAGGTCGCGTCATCATCCACGACCTGCACGCGCTCCACTGCCCAGCCACGCCGCCCCGCTTCCGGCAGACGGTGCAGATAGGTCGTATCCTCCGCCTGGGGAAATTCGGCCAATAACTCGGTTGGACCAAACAACTCGCGCCGCCAGGTCAGCACATATTCCACACCCAACAACCGCCACATGCGGTCCAGCGGGAAATTCTCAAAGAGACGCGCATAGCGAGCCAGCCGCAGCGGGCTGCTGCCCCACACGTCCTCCAGGTGGGTGCGCATGCCGTAATTGTCGTACACCCGGTACTCGTTATAGATGCGGCTGGGCAGCATTTCCCCCGCATGCCCCTCTGCCACCGCGTGCTGGAGCGCGGCGATCTCGGGTGCAGGTTGCACCTTCTGGCGCGGGGTCGCCCTGTCCAGGTTTGTGTCCCAGTTTGCCACAAAGAGCGTGGCCGTCGCGAGCAGGATCAGCCCCACCGTGCGCCGCCGCGACCAACTGGGCAGCCACACCATCAGCGCCGCGGCCATGCCCGCAATGAGCGTCCACGCCGCAACCCACAGATATGCGCCGTTGCCGATGGCCGAACGGCCCACCAACTGCCAGAGCAGCCCAAAGGCGTAAACCCCTGCGACCGTAACCGCCCCGCTCCAGATCGCGGCCCGCTGCCGCCAACGCCCCACCACCAGCGGGATCAGCGCCGCTCCGTAGCCCGCCAGGATTGACAGCCCCACAGCTACCCAATAGGCCGCGCGCTCCTGCCCGCGAAACAAATTCCACCCCGGCGCGATGCGGTAGAGCAGCGGATAGAGCGGCCCATTCCCGCCATAGGACGCCAACAGCCCGACGACCGCCATCCCCGCAAAAAAGCCTACGCCCACACGCCACGGCAGCCCGCTCACCGGGGGGATAGCCTCCGCCTGGCCGCGACCAAACACCGCCCACACTAAGGCGCAAAACGCCAGTTGCAGCCCCACCACCCCAATATAGAGCGGCGCATAGTGCGTCAACGCGCCCGGCAGCAGCAGTTGCCAGCTATCTTGCAGCGGAAAACCGCCGCTCACAAAGGCATAGCTTACGTCGGCGCGCACACTGAGCCACATAAATTCCACGCTGGGAAGCCACTGCGCCGCGCTCAACCCCGCGGCCACAACGGCCATCCACGCACTGCCGATCAGGCCGCGCATCACCTGGGGTCGGCGTTTCCAGTTCACCCCCGCCAGCAGCGCCAGCCACGCGGCCAGCGCATAGACGATGTAGAGAAACGTCTGCGGATGGCCTGCCAGAAACGCGAGGGCCAGCGTGCCCCCTGCGCCGCTCCACCACAGCAGCCCGCGCCGCGCCGTCCACGCCCGTAGCACACACCACAAGATCAGCGGCAGCCAGATCGCAGTCCGCAGCACCGCCAATTGCAGCGGAGGATACCCTGTCAGATACCCGGAAAAGGCAAAGCTCACCCCGGCCACTAGCCCCGCCGCGCGGCGGCCCGTCAACGCTGTTACCAGCAGCGCCATAAAGCTCCCGGCCAACGCCACATGCGCCACAGCCTCCACCTGTAATAGATAGAGGCGCGCCGCAGCGTCCTCGATGGGCAACGTCACCAGCAGGATCAAATTGCTGACAGGGTAAAAGACCGCGGCCTGCACATCCGCCAAAAACGGGTGCCCGCCGTAGGTGTAGGGGTTCCAGACCGGCAGCGCGCCACGACGCAGCGCGTCATGCTGGAAAAGTGAGAATGGCAAAAAATGATGCGTAAAATCTCCGTCGGGGAAGGTGTAAACGCCCGCCAATAGCGGCGCATAAAAGGTGGCCGCCAACAGCGCAGGTATCCACGCCAGCAGCGTCCAACTCCGCCCCCGGCGGCGCGCCGGTTCAGCGGGCTGCACCTGTTCTGGGGACACCTGGTCGCGTGCGGTCACAGCCTTATTCCACGGTGATGCTGCCAAGCCGCACAAAATCACTCCCATCCGGCGTGTGTAGACGGGGTGCATCCGGCAGTGCGGGGTTATACAGCCCGGTGATCACGTCATATTGGCCCGCGGGCAGGTTGTCAGGCAGCAGCAGACCGGCGCGTTCGACCAGTTCCTGGTCGGCGGGCAGGGTGCTGAACGGGCTGTAGCCATCGGCGGGCGCGGTGTCCAGCAGGGCCGCAGCATACCCTTCAGGCCGCAGTAACTGCACAAACCAGCGCAAATCATATTGGTTGGAGCCAAGCACGCGATAGGTGATCTCAACTGGCAGGACAGAACCGGCACGCGCCTGAACCGGCATCCGCGCCGAGGCCAGATTGATCTGGCTGGTCCCCTCGCCGATCAACATCACGTTAAGCGGGGTCAGCGGTGCGTTGCTCAACAGGCGCGGCGTGCCATAGTCCAGCAGCCGATAGTCCTCATACCAGTTGTCATTGGCCTTAAAGGCATGATCTGCCAGCCAGCGCTCCACGCTATTTTCCGGCGCGTTAGCAGGCAGCCCGCCGGTCACAAACCAGATCTGCTCGGCGCGCTGCAACACCCCC
>CAZYQJ010000718.1:0-3025 GCA_964649925.1 uncultured Litorilinea sp. | reverse complement strand
GTATATCCCCGGCGACAGCGCGCGCAAGATCGAAAAGGCCGCAGGGCTAGAGGCCGATACGCTGATCCTCGACCTGGAGGATGGCGTGGCACGCAGCCAAAAGGATGCCGCCCGCGCCACTGTCGCCGACGCGCTGGCGCAGCTGGACTTTGGCCGCCGCGAACGCTTGGTGCGGATCAACCACCCCACGCACGGGCTGTTGGAGGCCGAACTTGCCGCCATCCTGCAGACGCCACCCGATGGCGTTGTGCTGCCCAAGGTGGAAGCTGCGCCCGACCTGCTGCGGCTGGATACCCTGCTGGGCGAGATAGAACAGGCCCGCGATTGGCCGCGCGGTAGGCTGCGCCTGTTCGCCATGATCGAGACGGCGCGCGGCGTCCTACATCTGCCCGAGATCGCCGCAGCCACCCCGCGACTGGCCGGGCTGATCTTTGGCGCAGAGGACTTCACGGCAGATGTGGGGGCCATCCGCAGCGCATCCGGGCTGGAACTGCTCTATGCGCGCAGCGCGCTGGTCACAGCCGCCGCGGCGCATGGGCTGCATGCAGTGGATGCCGTCTATCTGGAACTGGAGAACCTGGCCGGGCTGGCCGAGGAATGTACGCTGGCACGCGGGCTGGGGTTTGGCGGCAAGAGCGCGATTCACCCGCGCCAGTTGCCGGTGATCAACCAGGCGTTCACGCCTGCTGCCGACGAAGTGGCGCGTGCCCAGGCATTGGTGAACGCTTTTGAGGCCCACCAGGCGCAAGGGTCCGGCGTCTTTGTCTATGAAGGCAAGATGGTAGACCAGCCGGTGATCGTCGCCGCGCAGCGTCTGCTGGCGCGTATGGCGCAGATCGACGCAGGGGCATAAGGACGCATCCCATAGGGGGGCTGGTTGCCGCTATCTCCAGTTGTTTGATATATTGGCGTCTGCAACCACCGGAGAAACCAAGAGGAGCCAGCCATGCCCTACAACGTGCTGACCAATACCCTACTCTCCACCGAGATCATGGAGATGCTCAACCCTACCTGTACGGTGACGGTCTGGAGAGGTGATGAAACCGACCCTGCGATCCTGACCGAAACTGAGGGTTTCTTTGTCTACGGTCACCCCAAGATCGCCGGGCCGCTGATGGACCGCATGCCCAACCTGCGCGTCATCAGCAATTTTGGCGTGGGCGTAGACCATATCAACCTGGCTGACGCCAAAGCGCGCGGCATCGCCGTCGGCAACACCCCCGGGCTGGTGGACGGCGCCACCGCCGACATGACCTTTGCCCTGCTCATGGCCGCGGCGCGCAACCTCATCATCGGCGACCGCTACGCACGCAGCCCCGAATTCACCGTCTATGACCCGAATATCCTGCATGGCTATGAAGTCCACGGCGCTACCATCGGCATCGTCGGCATGGGCAACATTGGCCGCCAGGTCGCGCGCCGCGCCCGCGGCTTTGATATGACCATCCTCTATCACAACCGCAACCGCAATGAAGCCGCGGAAGCCGAACTCGGCGCGACCTACTGCACCCTGCCCGAACTACTGCAGCAGGCCGACTTTGTGACCATCAACGTTCCCCTCACCCCAGAGACACGCCACCTGATCGGGCGTGATCAACTGCGCCTGATGCGCCCAACCGCATTTCTGATCAACGTGGCGCGCGGCGGTGTGGTGGATCATGACGCGCTCGTCGAAGCCTTACAGGAGGGCTGGATCGCAGGCGCGGCGGTCGACGTGACCGAACCTGAACCCCTGCCGCGCGACCACCCCTTGCTGCAGATGGATCAGGTCGTGATCGCCCCCCACCTGGGCAGCGCCACACGACAGACGCGTTTTGCCATGGCGCGCCGCGCCGTCGACAACCTGCTGGCCGGGCTGGAGGGAAAATCGCTTCCCAACCGGATCGCATGATTGCTCATGCGCCACACCGTGTTACAATACGCCTACACAAAAGTCTGTGCGCGGCGGCACAGCAGCAGTCATCCGATGAAATGCCTCCATAATGCCCTGGGTGACAATCTGTATTCATCTGCCACGGTCGCCCGCGGTCCAGACAAGTTCAGATCTTACAAATCCTTATTGATGCGTCCGATCGACGAGTCGGACTATACCTAGACCATGAAGGTGGTCCAGGTTCACAACTGGCGCTTACAGGTTATGTTCGAGCAAAGGCCCCGCGCTCGCTACCCGGTCCAAGTGGCCGCTTTGGCTGTCACTATCCTTCTATGGACTGTCGCATCAGCGATATGGCTGGTGTGGCATCTCCATTGGGTGGCAGAACGTCCAACCGGTCCTGTTCACCTGGCAACGATCTCTGGCATTCACATCCTGGCCTGGACACTCGGGATGGCGCTGATCGGGCTGGGCCATTGGCTGTGGCATCGCCGTACCCATCTGCTGTCTGTACGCGCCTATCCTGCCCCCCAGCATCTGGAGCAGGTCACACGCCAGTTGGAACTGCACTCCAAGGCATTGGCCGCCACAGCCAACGCCATTGTGATCACCGACCCGCAAGGGGCAATCCAGTGGGTCAATCCGGCCTTCACCCGGCTGACCGGCTATTCACTCCAAGAAGTGGTCGGGAAAAACCCGCGCATCCTCAAGTCTGGTATGAATTCTGCCGACTTTTACCGCCAGATGTGGGAGACGATCCGGAGCGGCCAAGTTTGGCACAGCGAAGAACTGGTCAACCGGCGCAAGGACGGTACGCTCTATGTTGAACAGATGACCATTACGCCTGTCACAGATGCCACAGGCGAGATCAGCAACTACATTGCCGTCAAGCTCGATATATCGGAACGAAAACGGGCCCAACAAGCGCTCGATGCGCAGCGTGACTTCGCCCGCCGGGTAATGGATACGATGGGCGAAGGGTTGGCTGTGCTAGACGAAGCGGACAGGTTCGAATATGCCAATCCGGCGCTGGGCCACCTGGTGGGGCGCACCCCCCAGAGCCTGCTACACCAGCCCTACACGGCCCTACTCGCCACTGACACACGACACCCACCCGCAGAATCTGATTCCCATCCGCGGCGCTATGAGGCC
>CAZYQJ010000717.1:0-3032 GCA_964649925.1 uncultured Litorilinea sp. | reverse complement strand
CAGCCGGATCACCTCCTTGGCCGTCATTAGCCCGTGGCCGAAATGGTCAGTGCAGAGCGCGATCTCCGGCCCTGCCGCCTCGCGCACCGCGGTGACCACCTCCACGGCGCGGGCGATGCCTTTGTCGGTGATGCGCGTGCCGACGCCTCCCCCGGGTGCACGCCAGCGTTTGCCCAGGTCATACTCATAGGGCGATGTGCGGCCAATCGTGCCGCCTTCGGTATCCAGGAATAGCTGCGGGCGGATGTCAAACTTGATAAAGGTCAGCCCCAACGCCACGCGCTTTTCCACTGCCTTGCGGTAGCCTTCGGGCGTGGCTTCCTCCGGCGCGGGCGTATCTGCATAGAGGCGCACCTTATCACGGTATTTGCCGCCCAAGAACTGGTAGCAGGGCACCCCGTACACCTTGCCGATCAGGTCCCACAATGCGATCTCGATGCCCGACACCCCGCCGCCCTCGCGGCCCCAGTTGCCAAAGCGTTTCATGGCGCGGAAGATCATGTCGATGTTGCACGGGTTCTGGCCCAGCAGCATGCTCTTGAACTGGAGGGCGTTTTCCTTGTGGCCTGCGTCGCGCACCTCGCCGATCCCGTAGATGCCCTGATTGGTGTCGATGCGGATGATCGGATAGTCATAGTTGCTGCAGACCACCGCGATGCGCATGTCGGTGATCTGGAGGTCAGAAGGGCGCGAGTAAGTATTGACCGCGTCTTCCACACGCTCGATGGTATCTTGCTCGTCCGAGGGGTTCGTCGCCATAACAACTCCTTTGCACTACGGATAGGGTTAAAAATCTGGGTGGCGCGCCTATGGCTCAACGGTGAGCGATGCGGGAAAGCGACCGTTCACGTCAAACGACACAGTGCGTTCAATTGGAGGTGATGATTGGGCGCGGAGGGTGACCCCGTCCCTATTATGACATAGGCAGGCGGGAGCCCCAAGGAAGCTGTTTTGGTAGATGCGTGAGGCTAGGCGATGGGGGTTGGTTCAGGCAACCGCAGGCTGAGGCCGGAATTATAGCCGGTCGGGAAACCAAGCAAAGGGGACTGTTCGGGCCAGGTACGCAGGTCTTCCAACAGCCTGTCGGCGGGCAACTGCTTGCCGATCAACGCCTCGGATGCTTCCCGCGGCTCCACCGACTCGCGCCCGCGATAGATTTCAACGGACTCGAGCCCTTGAGCCAGGGCGCGCAGACAGACGCCGCGCATGTAATAGCGGTTGAACTCGTCAAACGCCAACATCTCCGCCGCGGTTTCAGGCACACGCGCCTGGATGGGTTCATCCCCCCCGGCATGGCGTTCTTCGGTGGTTCTCAGATAACCGGAATAGCGCAGCGCATCCGCCAGCCAGTGCGGGGTATGCCAGCGCAACGCCTCCTCCAGCAGGATCGGGTAGACCGCGCGACCCTCAGGGGTCAGCCTGGGGCTGTAGTAGAGCTTCCCGTAGATCAGATCGCGCGACAGTTCTTGGGCCATGTAGCGCCGGGTGATCTCGTCTAGGTTCTCAAATCGAAATTCCATAGCATATACCAGCATAACCGGCAGCCCTGAATAGACTGCCGGTTATACATAACCCGGGCGCCCGATCCCAGATGAGCCACCGACTCTGCCAAGAAGGTTTGCACCAGAAACCAGCCGCCCGGATTGGCCTACTCTCTGGATGCGCCTGCCCCAGCCGAAACCAGAGCAGGCGCACCTGGGCCAGGAGACTACCAATAGGGCGGGATGTCATAGTAGGAATAGACTTCCGACATCCAGCTTTGGTCTGCATGGGTCGGCCAGTTATCCTTGTCAAAGCCCGGCGCATTCTTCAGCCGGTCCTTGGGAACGTTCAAGATGAACTCATGGGAATCAGCATCCAGCGTGAGAGCCCCCCAGGGGATGGCAAAGAGCTTGTTGCCCATGCCCATGATGCCGCCGAACGACAAGACTGCATAGGCGATGCGTCCGGTCTGCGTGTCGAGCATGATCTCCTCGATCTTGCCCAGATCCTCCCCTTCCAGATTCCGCACACTGTCGCCAATCATCGTGCTGGCCGACAGCGTTCGTGGCGTATGAACTCGTTCCATCTGTGCCATTGCAATACCTCCTAACTGCCCTGTATCCAGAGCCAGACTGTACAGCCCGGCCATCACAACCTTGCTGTTCCGGACTGAACGCCCCAACTATACTGCACCCTCCTACGCGGGGCGATGGGTCACGATACAGGGCGCGGATACAACACATGGCACGTCAGGCGAATCGCCTGCCGGTTGCGGGCTTGGCAGCAAGGGCAAAGCGCGCTACACTGGCGTAGCCACTGTTCCCGGCGAGGACCACCGTATGCCAGCCGCACCTGCATCTACCGACAAACTCCCGTTCGACATCGACGCCGTGATGGCCGGTGTCGAAACGGCGATCAAACCCTACGCGCCCGCTGCGCTCTTTGAACTGGCGGAGGAAGGCTTTGCCACACCCTTTGAGCAGTTGCTGGCCTGCATCATCTCGATCCGCACGCTGGACGAGACGACTATCGAGGTGGCGCGGCGGCTCTTTGTCCAGGCGCGTACCCCGGCGGAGGTGGCTGCATTGACCCCTGCCGAGATCGACGCCCTGATCCACCCCAGCACCTTTCATGAGGCCAAGTGCTACCAGATACACGCCATCGCCCGCCAGGTCCTTGACGACCACGACGGCGAACTGCCCTGCGATTTTGATGTGCTGACGAGTTTCAAGGGAGTGGGGCCAAAGTGCGCCAACCTGGTTCTCGGCATCGCCTGCGGGCAGGCGCGCATCAGCGTGGATATCCACGTCCACCGCGTCACCAACCGCTGGGGCTATGTCGCCACCAACTCGCCGGAGCAGACGATGGCCGCCCTAGAGCGCGTCCTGCCCGAACGCTACTGGGTGGAGATCAACCGGCGGCTTGTGCCCTTTGGCAAGCATATTTGCACCGGCACGCGCCCGCGCTGCTCAACCTGTCCCGTCTTAGAGATGTGCCGCCAGGTGGGGGTGACCACACAGCGCTGATTGTCCGTGCTGACTGTCTATGCC
>CAZYQJ010000716.1:0-3054 GCA_964649925.1 uncultured Litorilinea sp. | reverse complement strand
CACCCCCTTTGATGAAAAACTGGCGGAGCGCATGGCCAAACTGCCCGGCGTGGCCGCCGCCGAAGGACGGCAGTCCCTCTCCGCCCGCGTCCTCACCGGCCCCAACACCACCCGCGATATCTTGCTCGAAGCCATAGCCGATTTGGACGATCAACAGGTGGACCGCTATCTCCTGCTGGAGGGCCGGTGGCCCACGCGCAAAGATGAGATCGTGGTGGAGTGGATGGGGCTGGACTATCTGGGCGCCGAGATCGGCGACACCATCACCCTCGAACTGAGTGACTACTCGCGCAAGACCCTCACCATCACTGGCAGCGCCCACAACCCGCAGTATCCCAGCCCGGATGTGATCGGCTTTACACTGGCCGCGATCTCGCCCGAAACGCTGACTTACCTGGGCCGGTCTGATCTCTTCACGGAACTGCACATCCGTGTGGCGGAGGATACAAGCGAGGAGACGGTGCGCGCCGTGGTTCGCACGGTCGAAGCGCAGTTCGAGCGTACCGGGCGCGTCATCTCCGGCACAACCATCGTCGGGGAATCCATGATCGAGTCCATCATCAATACGGTGGTGCTCATCCTCTCCATGTTTGGCTGGATCATCCTGCTGCTCTCGGCCTTTCTTGTCATCAACACTGTGGCCGCACTCATCAGCCGCCAGATCAACCAGATCGGCATCATGAAACTGGTCGGGGCCAGCCGCGGCCAGATCATGCAGATGTATATCGTGCTGGTGCTGGTCTATGGCTTACTGGCGTTTATCATCGGCATGCCGCTGTCCATCGCCACCATGCGCCTGCTCATGACGCGGCTGGTCGAAGGCCTGCTCAACCTCCGATCCGACAGCTATGCTGTCCCCATCTGGGTCTACGCCACCATGATTGGCGTGGGGCTGTTGATCCCGCTGGCCGCGGGGCTGCTGCCCGTCTGGCAGGGCACACGCGTCACTTGTTTCGCCGCGCTCAATTCGCTCAGCATCGACACCAGCGGCATCCAGCGCAGCCAGTTGCAGCGGGCGTTGATGCGCTTGCCGCAGGGGTGGCTGGAACGGCCGCTCGTCCTGGCGATCCGCAATTCGCTGCGCCACCGGGGCCGCCTCCTGCGCACCGTCATCGTCCTGACACTGGGCACTGCGCTCTATATCGCCGTCATCTCGGTGCAGGCGTCTGTGAATACGACGCTGAATGACTTTCTGCGCTATCACCAGTACGATGTGCAGGTGCAGATGATCGAACCGCAGCGCATCGCCCGCCTGGAGGCCCTGGTGCGCACCCGTCCCGAAGTGCGTGCGGTCGAAACCTGGGGCGTCGCCTCCGCCACGCGCCTCCGTTCGGACGGAACCAAGAGCAACCGCTATTCGGTCTATGGGCTGCCCGAAGACAGCCAGATGGTCGCGCCGGTGGTGCAGATGGGCCGCTGGCTGATCCCAGAGGATGGCAACGCTGTGGTCATCAACGCCATCATCGCCGACCGCGAGCCGGACATCCGACCGGGCGATACGATTATCCTCGACATGGCAGGACACGAACGGCCCTACTCAGTGGTCGGCATCGTCACCACCGATGGGCAGGGCGCTAAGATCTACATGAACCTGCGCCCCTTTGCCGAGATCACGCGCACGATTGGCAAAGCCAGCACGGTTCAGGTCGTCACCCATGACCCCGCGCATCAAAGCGAACTGGCCGACCAGTTGCTGCGTGACTTCGAGACCGCAGGGCTGGAGGTCTACACGACCCGCACCAACGAGAGCCTCAACATGCAGAACGAACTGATGTTTGACGTCATCGTCGGCTTTCTGATCCTCATGGCTGTCCTGCTCGGCGCGGTGGGCACGCTGGGGCTTTCGACGACCATGAGCATCAACATGGCTGAGCGCGTGCGGGAGATCGGCGTGATGCGCGCCATCGGGGCTTCCAACCACGCCATCCGCCGCGTGGTCATCATGGAAGGGCTTGCCATTGCGCTGATCAGTTGGTTTCTGGGTTTCTTGCTCTCTTTTCCGACGGCGCACCTCGCCAGCGACCAGATCGGGCGGGCGCTGCTGGATATGCCGCTGGCCTATACCTACTCCACGCGCGCTGCGTTCTTTTGGTTAGGGGTGCTGTTGGTGCTGGCGGCCACGGCCAGTTTGGGGCCTGCGCAGCGGGCGGTCAAGCTGACCGTGCGTGAAGTGTTGGCGTATGAATAGTGAGTCCCCTTCTCCCCCGCTGATCTGCCTGCGCGATCTGCGCAAGGCCTACCCCTCGCCTGCTGGTGCGGTCGAAGCGCTGCGCGGCATCAACCTGGAGATCAAGGGCGGCGAATTCGTAGCGCTGTATGGACGGTCGGGTGCAGGCAAGTCCACCCTGATCAACCTGGTCACCGGCATTGACCGTCCCAGCGGCGGCAGCATCATAATCGCCGGTCAAGACTTGGCCGAGATGAGCGAGGAACAGCTGACGCGGTGGCGAGGCCATCGTGTGGGCGTCATCTTCCAGTCCTTCCAACTCATGCCCATGCTCACCTGCGCCCAGAATGTCATGCTGCCCATGGATTTTGCGGGGCGCTATGCCTCTCCGCAAGCGCAGTATGCGCGGGCGCGAACGCTGCTCGATGCGGTCGACGTTGGCGAACAGGCCGACAAGCGGCCTGCCGACGTTTCAGGGGGACAGCGCCAGCGTGTGGCGATTGCCCGCGCCCTCGCCAACGACCCGATCTTCATCGCCGCCGACGAACCCACCGGCAGCCTGGATTCCGCTACGGCCAAGACGGTCGTTGGCTACTTCGTCAAACTGGCTGAGTCGGGCACGACCATCCTGCTGGCGACCCATGACCCTGAACTGGCGAACTACGCCACACGCATTGTGCACATCGAAGACGGGCGTATCGTCCAGACGCACGAGAGGGGATAGTGTATAGCGATTGCAGTAAAGGAACCGCCCAATGAAGGGATCACTACTATCACACAGGCCACATCACCCGTCCCTAACCTCGCATCATAGAAAACCGGCGCGGGAACAGGTCCGCTTCAGGCGCGGGGCATCAGGTGTGAGATGGCGTCCACCCGGCGACCAG
>CAZYQJ010000715.1:0-3057 GCA_964649925.1 uncultured Litorilinea sp. | reverse complement strand
GGGATTTCCTGACCGCGACAGCTACGGACGTCGACGGCAACACGTCTGAGTTTTCGCGCAACTTTGTCGTGTCCAACCCGGCGAACAGCGCACCTGTGGCCGCAGATGACACGGCCACGACCCGCAGGGGGACGCCTGTCGTGATCGACGTGCTTGCTAATGACACCGATCCGGAGGACGACGAACTGATTGTTGCCGACGTCGACACGCCCGCCAACGGTGTCGCCACAATTGACGGCGTCTCGGTGGTCTACACGCCAACTGTGGACTTTGCGGGGTCGGACAGCTTTACCTACACCGCGTCTGACAACATCGGCGGTGCGAGCGTTGCCACCGTGACCGTGACCGTCAGCGCCGATATAGAAGCCGATCTGTTCCTGCCGTGGATGGGCCGCGATTAACGGCTGCACTGGCGGTTGAACTCGTTCGCCGTATTCAGGACAACGATTGAATTGGAGAGGGCCTCCTTGCTCATGCCTGCAATGCCAACCGTCCCGGTCGTCCCTACAGTCTACGGCGTGGCCGTGTTCGTTCTCCTCCTGGGACTGCTTGTTCAAAAGGAGATCCTGCGCGCGCTGGGACGGACTGGCCCGCAGGGGTGGAGGCTCATCTCCAATCTTTTGATCGGGATGCTCCTGGTGGTGTACGGGCTGATCTTGCTCTCCCGTCTGATCAATATTGTGCAGTAGGGGCAGATCGAGGATCGACATACACGGAAGCGGCCAAGCGTAAAGAAGTAAAGAGAGGTCTAGGTGGATACCTTAGACGAGCGTGTATGGTCGGTGAGGTTCGCCGACAAGGGGCGCGTGCAATGCGTATTTTGATGGTGACTGCGCGTTATCTTCCCTATATCGGCGGTACGGAGATCCACACGTTTGAGGTGGCGCGGCGCATGGCCGCGGCAGGGCACCACGTGACGGTGCTGACCACAGACCCAGGCCGTACCCTGCCGCCGGTCGAATTCTCGGAAGGGGTGCGTGTGGTACGCGTACCGGCCTGGCCGGTCCAGAGCGACTACTACTTTGCGCCGCACATCTACCAGGTCATTATGAGCAAAGAGTGGGATCTGATTCACTGCCAGGGGTATCATACGTTTGTCGCACCCATCGCCATGTTGGCGGCCTACAGGGCCGGAATCCCCTATGTCGTCACATTTCATTCAGGGGGGCACCCGTCGCGCTGGCGGAACTCCCTGCGCGGGCTGCAACGGTGGCTGCTCCGCCCGCTGCTGACACGCGCCCAGAAACTGATCGGCGTGTCGGATTTTGAGGCGGAATTTTTCCAGGAGCGGCTGCATCACCCGCGCCATCATTTCGTGACGATCTCGAACGGATCTTATCTTCCCAAACCTGAGCCATCGCAGCGTGCGAACGATCGGACGTTGATCGTATCGGTGGGGCGGCTGGAACGCTATAAGGGGCATCAACGCACCATCATGGCGCTGCCGGAGGTGGCACGGCAGTACCCCGATGTCCACCTTCGCATCATCGGCGGCGGCCCCTATGAGCCGGAACTCTGGCAGGTGGCAAAGCGGTACGGCGTTGACAAACGTGTGAGCATTGGCCCGGTCGCCATGAACAAGCGCTCGTTGCTGGCCTCGACTTTGGCGGAAGCCAAACTAGCAATCCTGCTCAGCGATTACGAATCACAGGGCATTGCCATCCTGGAAGCCCTATCACTCGGCATTCCTGCGCTGGTCACACACACATCCGGTTTAGCGGATCTTGCCAAGGGCGGGCTTGTGCGTTCCGTGCCGCTGAATAGCTCGTCGCCTGTGGTCGCATCGGCGATCTTGGAGCAACTGAAGCGCCCGCTCATTGTGTCGAATATCCAGTTGCCTACATGGGATGACTGCGCCGCGAGCCTCTTGGATCTATATGCCGAGGTGTATGAAAACGCCTCTCGTAATGGCAACGCACGCGCGTTGCCAACGTCACAACTGCCAAGTTCAAAACAAGTTCTGGATACCGCTGGTTCTTCTCTGCCGTCTTGGCCCTCTGTATCAGAAGGGCGAGACAAGGCGGGAATCAATAGGGAGGTATGAGACCCATGCGTCGGGATCTCGTGACACTGAAACGTATTCTCGTGCGAACGACATCCCCCGGTTTCCGGCGAGGACTGATCGACACGCGGGATCGGATGCTCGACCTGCATGCACGGTGGCGCACGACCATCGGTTGGGCCGGTCGCCTGCCTGATTTTCTGGTGGTAGGGACACAGAAGGGCGGGACGACCGAATTATACGACCAGCTTATACAGCACCCGTTGATTGCCCCTGCCTTTGCGAAGGAGGTGCATTATTTTGACGCCAACTATGACAAGGGGCTGGCCTGGTATACGGCCTTTTTTCCGCCTGCCCCCAAACCCCATGCGAACGGGTCGCCAGCGTGTATTACAGGGGAGGCAAGCCCGTGCTACCTCTTCCACCCCCATGTAGCCCGGCGCGTTCGCGAGACTGTGCCGCATGTGAAGATCATCCTATTGCTGAGGAATCCCGCCGACCGCGCCTATTCTCATTATCACCACGAGGTGCGCTTGGGGTATGAAACGCTGCCCTTTGAGCAGGCTATCGAACAGGAGGGGATGAGGCTGCGCGGTGAGAAAGAAAAGTTGCTGCGGGACGAACACTACTACAGTTCTCGGTATATGCATTACTCCTATCTCAGCCGGGGGGTCTACATTGACCAGATCAAGCCCTGGTTTGAGCTGTTCCCCCCGGAGCAACTCCTGGTGTTGAGGTCAGAGGACTTCTTTGCCGACACTGCGGCGGTCATGAGCCAGGCGCACGCGTTTTTGGGGCTGCCGGATAGGCAGATCACAAAGCTGGACCGGCATAAGTCCTTCCCATACCCCAAGATGGACCCGTCCCTACGCCAGCGGTTGCTTGACTATTTTGCGCCGTACAACCAGACGCTATACAGCTATCTAGGTAGGGATTTCTGTTGGAGCTAGGCCGCGGGTGATGAGTTCCAACGTCTTTGCCCACTTACCCCCTCGCAATGGGCGGCGATTGGGTGAATCAGCCGGTGTTTGGGCCATGGCATTCTTTGAGCACTC
>CAZYQJ010000714.1:0-3058 GCA_964649925.1 uncultured Litorilinea sp. | reverse complement strand
CTGACGCTGGCGTTGGCGTTGGATAAGCCAATGACCAAGCGGGTGCTGGCCTATCATGGGCTGCCTACGCCGGGATTCCAAGTCTTTGAGCGGGTAGATGAACCGTTGGATGCAGGGCTAGAATTTCCTCTGTTTGTGAAGCCCAGCCGTGAAGGCACCGGTATGGGTATCAGCACGCGGTCGGTGGTACATGATGAAGGGGAGTTGCGCGCACAACTGGCTGAACTTTTCGCACGCTATGACCAACCCGCGCTGGTGGAACGGTTCATCGAGGGGCGCGAGGTGACGGTGGGGGTCGTGGGTAATCTGGTCACGCCGGTTGCGCGCCGTCTCCCGCAGGATGAAGAGGCGGCGCGGGTGTCAAAGGGGCTGCATTTCTTCCCGCCGCTTGAGGTGGACATGGCGAAGTATCCGGTGGAGGAGGGGGGTATCTATTCGAACCGGCTCAAGGTGGATTTGGTCGACGAGTTCCATTACCAGTGTCCTGCGCCACTGTCTGATGACCAAGTGGCGCAGTTGGAATGGCTGACCGCGGCTGTGTTCCGTGTCACCGGGTGCTTGGATGTGGCGCGCGTGGATTACCGGCTGGACGCCAGTCACGGAGATGAACCGTATATTCTGGAGATCAACCCGCTGCCGGGGCTGAACCCGGGGTATTCGGACTTGTGTATCGAGGCAGAGGCGGACGGCTGGCGCTATGATGAGCTAATAAACCGCATTTTGGCGGAGGCGTGCCGCCGATATAGCTTGGTGTGAACCGGCCCTGACAAGCCGCGCCTGGGGGCGTAGGATTGGGGGCTGTACGGGTGGATGGTAGAATGGGAGCACCGAACAGGGAGAAGGGGGTGTCGTCTAGAAGCTTTCCAGATGATGATGGGTGAAGTGAAGGAGAAAAATCTATGGCGGTTGCGGTGAGAGGGCTGGAGTGGGAGCGACAGGCCGGAGTCGAGCGTGGTGATGGGAGCAGCGTATATGAGCGTTTTGCGTTTGAGGGGTTGACGTTCGACGATGTCTTGCTCGTCCCCGGCTATACAGAGCGTCTGCCGTCGGAGGTAGACCTAAGCGTCCGTCTACACGACCGGCTGCGTCTCAACATCCCGGTGTTGAGTGCGGCCATGGATACCGTGACCGAAGGTGAACTGGCGATTGCGCTGGCCCGGCAGGGCGGATTGGGTGTGGTGCACCGCAATCTCACCCCGGAGCAGCAGGCAGAAGAGGTTGACAAGGTCAAACGCAGTGAGAGCGGGATGATTGTGGACCCGGTCACGCTCCCGGCGACGGCGACGTTGGCGGACGCCGAAGCGGTGATGAGCCGTTACCGGATCAGCGGCGTGCCGATCACAGACGAGAACGGTAAACTGGTCGGTATCTTGACCAACCGCGATGTGCGGTTTGCGACCGACTTCAGGCGGCCCATCGCCGAGTACATGACGCGCGAGAAGTTGATCACGGCGCGGCTGGGCACGACGCTGGCAGAGGCGCAAGAGATTTTGCATCGCTATCGGATCGAGAAGCTTCCGCTGGTAGATGAACATGGGTATCTCAAGGGGCTGATCACCTATAAGGATATCCTGAAACGCCAGGACTATCCCCATGCCGCCAAAGATGACCGCGGGCGGCTGCTTGTGGCGGCGGCGGTCGGCGTGGGCAGCCAGGGGCAGGCACGGGCTGACCTGCTGGTAGAGGCCGGGGTGGATGCGCTGGCGATTGACACGGCACACGGGCACAGCCGCAACGTTCTGGAGGCGATCCGGGAGATGCGTAAGCGCCATCCTGATGTGCCGATCCTGGCAGGCAATGTAGTGACGCGTCAGGGTGTGCGTGACCTGGCCGATGCGGGGGCGAGTGCGATCAAGGTCGGCGTGGGCGCGGGGTCAATCTGTACGACGCGCGTGGTCAGCGGCGCGGGCATGCCGCAGTTGACGGCCATCGCCGAATGTGCCGAGGAAGCGCGGCAGCGGGATATCCCGATCATTGCCGACGGGGGCATCCGCTACAGCGGCGACATCACCAAGGCGATTGCGGCAGGGGCGTCGGCGGTGATGCTCGGCAGTCTGTTGGCGGGTTTGCATGAGGCTCCCGGCGACATTGTAATCCGAGAAGGACGGTCGTTCAAGGAGTATCGCGGGATGGGCAGCCTGGGGGCCATGAGGGGACGGGCAAGTGACCGCTACCAGTTGGCCCAAAATGGGCGCGAGTCCGCCAGCCCGGATATCAGCGGCAAGACGGTTCCCGAGGGGATCGAGGGGCAGGTTCCGTATAAAGGGGGCCTGAAGGATTTCGTTTTTCAGTTGATGGGCGGGCTGCGCAGCGGCATGGGGTATGTCGGTGCGGAAGACATCCAGGATTTGTGGACGAAGGCGCGGTTTGTGCGGATCTCGGCGGCGAGTTATCAGGAGAGCCACCCGCACAGCGTGATCATCACCAAGGAAGCACCGAACTATCAGATTCAACCGACGAGCCGATAGCTCAACAGGAGGTTGGCCGTTTGGACCGCCGCTGAACGGCACGCCGCACAACAGCAAGGGTCAGATTGTGAGTCAGTCGGTCTGGGCGCGCTATGAGGGGAAAGTAGCGATCATCACGGGGAGCAGCACCGGGATCGGCGCGGCAGTTGCCTTGCGTATGGCGCAAGAGGGGGCGCGTGTGGTGTTGTCGGGCCGCCGGGCGGGGCTGCTGGAGGACAAGGCCAAGCACCTGCGTGAGATGGGCCATACGGTGACAGCGGTTCCGGGCGATGTGTCTGTCATGGCGGCGGAGGTCGTCCAGACCGCAATCGACCAGTTTGGGCGCTTGGATGTGCTGGTCAACAACGCTGCGATCTCTGCCGGGGTAGGCATCGAAGAGATGACCTCAGATGCCTGGCAGAGCGTGATGGCGACCAATCTCAACGGTGCATTTGAGATGGTGCGCCAGGCATTGCCGCATCTGGCAGCGACGCGTGGGGTGATCCTGCACATCAGCAGCATTGGGGCTGTGGCGGGCGAGTTTGACGATGTGGCATATGCGGCCAGCAAGGCGGGTGTGGAGGGGTTCAGCCGCAAGCTGGCGTTGGAGG
>CAZYQJ010000713.1:0-3073 GCA_964649925.1 uncultured Litorilinea sp. | reverse complement strand
TTTGTCCTTGTTCTCGATTACGGCACTGCCCACGAAGTCGCCGTCTGTGCCAAACAGCTTGCTTTGCCGCGCCGCGCTTTCGGTCAGGCCGGTGGCGGACAAGGTGTAGTCAAAGACCTTGACGACGGCTGTTCCGAGGATGCCTGGAAACTTCTCCCGCCCACCGGCCATGTTGTCTCCGGCGATGCGCCCCCCCTTATTGGCTGATGTCGCCAGGGGGATCCAGGCCGGTTCTTCTAAGACCTGGTGATAATGGGCAACGCAATCCCCTGCAGCGTAGATATCGGGGTCGCTGGTCTGCATCATCGCGTTGACCGCGATGGCTCCGCCCACGCTGAGCTTTAGGCCTGCGTCCGCGGCCAACTCCGAGTTGGGGCGCACACCGGTTCCCACCAACACCAAGTCAGCCTCTAGGACACTCTCGGTTCTGTCCGCGGTGTGCGTTGTGAGCACGCGCAAGCCGGAGCCCGTGTTTTCGATAGCCTCGACCTCTGTACTGGTGTAGATCGCTGCGCCTTTTTCGACGATATGCGCCGTGACCGGTTCCACCATTTCGGGGTCAAGATTGGGCATGATCTGGGGGAGGAGTTCGACGAGATGGACCTCCATATCGAGATCGCGCAGGGCTTCGGCCATTTCGACGCCCACATAGCCGCCGCCGATAATCACGGCGCGCCTAGGGGCGTGTTCTTTGATATAGCTATGAATGCGCTGCCCATCACTCAGGCTGCGCAGCGTAAAGACGCCCGGCAAGTCGAGGCCACGGATGGGCGGTCTGGCGGCGCGTGCGCCCGTGGCGATCAGGAGTTTGGCATAGGGCTGCGTGAATTCCTGGCCGTTGTCGGTGCGGCGGCCATAGACCACATGCGCCGCGGGGTCGATGCGTGTAACTTCGTGGAAGGTGCGCACGTCGATGCCGCGGCGTTTGCGCGCCACTTCGGGGGTGAGGATTACCAGTTGGCGGTCGGACTCGATGACACCGCCGATCCAGTAGGGCATGCCGCAAGCGGAATAGCTGATGTGTCGGTCACGTTCAAAGACGATCACTTCGGCGTTCGGCTGTTCACGTTTGAGTTTGCTGGCCGCGCTCATGCCTGCGGCGTCACCGCCGATGATCACATAGGGGTTCGTCATGAGGTTTTCCTCTACGGGTCGGAACCAGCCAAACGAGGGGCCGGTCAGAGTTCGCGTTATCCGGGGACATCTGCAAAGGCTGCATGTCGATAGACAATAGCGCCGTCGAACAGCGTCATGAGCACCTTGGTATGGGCCAAGTCTGCGATGGTCTCTGGGTGCTGTGCCAGCGCAAAGATATCTCGATCCAGTATGATCAGGTCGCCGCGTTTTCCGGGCGTGATGCTGCCGATGGTGCGCGCCCAACCGCCCGCTTGCGCCGCACCCAGAGTATAGGCATGGATAGCTTCGGGCAGGGTGATGGCCTGCTCTGGATGCCAGGGTGGGCGCTCGTTATCGTCGACGTGCTTGCGACAGAGTGCGGCGTAGATACCCCACCAGGGGTTTGGATTGGCAACGGGCGCATCGCTGCCAAACGCCAGGCGCGTGCCCGCGTCAAGCAAACTGCGGAAGGTGTAGGTGGTGCGGGTGCGCTCGCCGAGGAGACGTTCGGCAAGCTCGCGGTCATCCGGGGCGTGGATCGGCTGCATGCTGGCGGTGAGGTCCAACTCGGCTAGCCGCGGCAGGTCGTCGGGGTCAATCGTCTGTACATGTTCGATACGGTGGGGGAAGGGCACCGGCGGCGTGGTGTAGGCCATTTCCTCAAAGATATCGAGTACGACCCGGTTGGCGCGGTCGCCAATGGCGTGCACGCTGATGGGAAAGCCCAGTTCGGCGGCGCGGCGGAATTCGGCAGCCATGCGGTCGGGCGGCGTGACGCAGACGCCTATGTTGTCGCGCTCTGCGGGCGATTCCTTGGCGAAGGGTTGCAACATCCAGGCAGTGCGGCTGCCCAGGCTGCCATCTGCGAAGACTTTGACATGGCCGAGGCGCAGCGTATCGTCGCCAAAGCCTGCCTGTACGCCGAGGGTCGCCAACTCTGAAAGGTGATGGGCGGCGATGTTGCTGTTGACGCGCAGGTGCAGCAGGTCGCGGCGATGCAGCCGCTGATAGGCGGACAACATGCGCGGGCCGTCGCTGCCATCCATGAGTCGCTGGTCGTGAATGGCCGTGATGCCCAGGGCATGTAGGGTGTGGGTCGCCGACTGGATCAAGGTATCCAACTCGCGGTCGGAAGGTTCGGGCGTGAGTTTGGCGACCAGTGTCGCGGCCATTTCGCGCAAGACGCCTGTAGGCTGGCCGCTGTCGTCGCGGTCAATGACGCCATTGGCAGGCGCTTCGGTCTGCGCGGTGATCCCGGCGGCTTGCAGCGCGGCGGTATTGGCAACGGCGATGTGATGGTCGGAACGCCAGAAGAGGGCAGGGTGATCCGGCCCGGTGACCGCGTCGAGATCCGCAGCGGTGGGAAAGGTGCGCTCGCCCCACCAGCTTTCGTTCCAGCCCTGGCCGGTGATCCATGCGCCCGGTTTGGCAGTCGTGACGGCCTGGGCAATGGCGTGCAGCATGTCTGCCTTGGAGCGTGTAGCGGCTAGGTCAAGCTGCTGCTGGTTGATTGACCAGTTGTAGAGGTGGATATGGGCGTCACACAGACCCGGGAGGACCAGTCTACCGTTGAGGTCAAGACAGTGTGTGTCCGGCCCGCGCAGGTTTAGCACGTCGTCGGCAGGGCCAGCGGCCAGAATGAGGCCATCGCGCAGGGCGACGGCTTCGACCCACGGCTGGCGCGCATCCACTGTATAGATGCGCGCGTGGTGGAGGATGATGTCCGGGTGATGGGATGGCCGCTGCATAGACCTCTGCTCTCGGTCACTCGTGTCATTTATCTCGCTGCAATCCACTATAGCAAAGAGTATCAGAAAGTGAAACTGACCAGGGGGAATTTGACAACCGAACCGGCTGATGATACGATGCATTTCGTCAACTTCGGAGTCTCCTTCCAGGGAGACGTGGTGTAGCGGTTAGCATATTGGCCTGTCAAGCCAAAGGTCGCGGGTTCAAA
>CAZYQJ010000712.1:0-3074 GCA_964649925.1 uncultured Litorilinea sp. | reverse complement strand
CTGCCCACCGTCCAGCCGTTCTCCACCCGGCACAGATGGCCCAGTTCTTCCAGGTCGCGCAAGATGGCAGGCAGGCGCACCAGGTGAGCGGGCCCCACGGCCTCGGCCAGCGTCGCCTGGCTGGCAACCCCCGTCTCCACCACTGTGAGCAGCAGACGGCGTTCGGTCTCCTGCAAGTGCTGGTAGTCCAGCGCAAAGAGCGCGGCCAGAATATGGTCGACCACCAGGTCATCCTCGGTGGGCGCGCGCAGATGCCCGCCGCATTCATCTGGGACAAACAGATGCGCGCAGAGATACTGGATCAGATAAGGGTGCCGGTTGGTATAGCGCAGAATTTCGTCGAGCACCGCCGGTTCGACCGTCACCGGGCAATCGCCCTGGCTTTGATGCACCAACGCAATGGCGGCCTCCGGTTTGAGCGGCCATAAGGTGACCAGCCGGAAGCCAAACAGGAAGGGGCTGGTCATCCAGTCGATGCTCTGGTCGGTCAGTTCAGCCAGCCGTTGGGTCGAGGCGAGGATCACACGCAGGTGACCCTCTTGCAGCGCCTTCCGCAGCCGCGCCAGCCAGGCCGGGTCGACCTGGGCGACCTCGATCAACACCTCGGCCTCGTCCATCAACAACAAAAGTTGCCGCCCCTGGCGCACCAGGCGACGGCTCAAACGGCGCAGGATGCCCACAGCGTCTTCGCTGTGCAGGGCGTCAAAATCCAGGTCAAGCCCCGCAAAGCGTTCACGCGCATCTTCGATGGCAACCAGCAGTTCACGCGTCAACTCTGCGGGGTCGTTACACCCCTGCAGATCCCAAAACAGCGGCACCTGCGGCCCGCGCGCCTCGTCTGCCACGAGTTCGATCTGGTGCAGCAGCGAGGTCTTGCCCATACGCCGTGTCCCGACCACCCAGATCGCTGTGTCTTGGGCAGTCAGCAGGGATTCGATTAGCCGCTGGCGGTCGTAGTGCTCAGCGCCGCGCACCCACCGCCCCACAACATCCGGACTCCGCACCGTTTGCGCTCACTCCCATCCCAAGATTCGCATGGTTCACAAAAGCCAGGTCTGCGCCGCGACGACTCTCCATCGATGCAGTGCAGACCTGGCTCGTCTCTGTTATGCGGCTAGCGAATCAACCGTGGTGAGAAGCGCATCTCTCCTTTCAATCTCCCCCGCGCCCATAAATGTTGGCCCTTCGCACAGACCGGTTCCGAATCTGAGGTTTGGCGTTGGGGGTCTGGCTCTCCCGATTCAGTTCTTGACAGTAAGCGACTTACCTCCACTCTTCTGTCTTCGGATCACTAGGGTTGATCTTTGCCTGGGTATGTTCTACCCGTACACCCCTGCGCGTGTACAGGGGCTGGTGATGGACTGGACAAATCTGTTACTGGGTTAGGCAGCCCTCCTTTCACTAGGCATCGGCACTACAGGTTCAAATGATGCGGTTTCATCCCTCCTTTCCGGGCGATTCTCGCAGGTCTCGCTTCCTGCATCGATCTTACCCCACTAAATATGGCCATTATCACATGTTCATTCATTGTCATTCGCAGCGTATTGTGCTTACGTTTACATAGTTTAGCGTATTGGCGTGGGCTTGTCAATACCCTTTTTCTACCAATTATCATTTTCCTTAGTTCTTGCATATATATGACGCATCAGTGATTGCAGAGATACGCCGCCATCCCCACCGTTGAACTGCCCCCCTGCCTGTGGCATAATGCGCCAGGGACCTGGCCCCACGCCCCTAGACGGCGCTGATCCACCCACACCTACTTCTTTGCGGAGTTCATATGCAGATTACCGATCTCAAAACCTTTGTGGTAGGCAACCCCTGGAAGAACTGGGTCTTTGTCAAACTGTACACCGACGAGGGGTTGACCGGGCTGGGTGAGGCGACCGGCGGCCTCTCCACCAAGCCAGGGCTGGGCGATGTGGAAGAACTGCGCCGCCATGTGATCGGCGAAGACCCGCGCCACCCCGAACGCGTCTGGTACAAACTGCACAAGGCGCGCTTCTACGGCGTGACCCTGGGCATGAGCGCCATCGAACAAGCCTGCTGGGATATCTTGGGCAAAAGCCTGGGCGTACCCGTCTGGCAGCTATGGGGGGGCAAACACCATGACCGGCTGCGCTGCTACGCCAACGGCTGGTACACCGGCCCGCGCACGCCAGAGGACTTCGCCGCACGCGCCGCGCAGATGGTTGCGCGCGGCTATACCGCACTCAAGTTCGACCCCTTTGGCGGCGCCTACCAGCAGATCAGCAAGGAGAGCGAAGACCTGGCCGTCGCCATTGTGGCGGCTGTGCGTGAGGCCGTCGGCCCCAACGTGGACATCCTGATCGAGGCGCATGACCGCTTTACTGTGGGGACAGCGATCCGCGTGGGCCGCCGCCTGGAGGAATACCATCCCATGTGGCTGGAGACGCCGGTCCGCAGCTTTGACCTGGCCGGTCATATCGAAGTGGCGCGCGCCCTCCAAGTGCCCGTGGTGCTGGGTGAAGCCTTTAGCGAGTTGCGCCCCTTTGCCGACCTGCTCGCCTACCGCGTAATCGACATCGTGCAGCCGGAGCCGCAGAAGCTCGGCCCTAGCCGGGCGCGCCAGGCCTGCGCCATTGCCCTGGCCTATACCGCGCTCGTCGCATGTCACCAGGCCCAAAGCCCCTTCTGCACCGCGATGAACGCGCATCTCCACGCGTCGATCCCCAACTTCTTGATCCAGGAAAACTTTGACGACTCCGCCCAGCCGTGGACATGGGATGTTCTCAAAGGTGTGCCGCGTGTGGACAGCGACGGCTATCTCACCGTCCCCGACCGGCCAGGCTGGGGCGTGGAGTTGGACGAAGACGAAGCGCAGAAGCACCCCTATCACGAAACCCATTTTCTGCGCCTCTTTGAGGAAGGGTGGGAGACGCGCCGCCCGCCCGACCCCACCGCCTGACCCACGGCATCTAAAACCAAAATAGACCAGGCCTCAACCGCAATCTTCACATGCGGCGGGCCTGGTCTACGGTTGGCACTGATGCGAGGGGGCCGCCCCCTGCCACACTTCCCATGACAGGGCTTGGACCGCTCACCGGCGTTTC
>CAZYQJ010000711.1:0-3086 GCA_964649925.1 uncultured Litorilinea sp. | reverse complement strand
GATCAGCGCACCGGCAGGTGATAGCGCGCCACGATGCCCTGACCCACCGGGCTGAGTACGAAGTCAATAAACTGGCGCACCCAGTCATTCGCGCCGCTGCGCCGCTGGATCAGGTAGAGCGGCTGGATCATGGCATACTCTTGGGCGCGCAGCGCGCTCAGCGACGGAACCACCCCCTCCACGGCTACGACGTGCACCCGCATCGGCGTGACCGTGGCCGCTGCGCCCGCCGAGCCGGACGCGGCGGTGTTCATCACCAACCCGCGTGAGACATAGCCAATGGCCGAGGGTGTCTTGGCGATGTATTCCACCATATCATAGCTGGTGGGCATGACCACTGCCGTGAGCGAGACAGCCTCCCCCTGCATCACCCGATCTTCGAACAAGATGCGTGACCCGCTGCCGTCCTCGCGGCTGACCAACTCGATGGGCTCGGCCTCGCCGCCGACTTCCGACCAATCTAGAATGTCGCCGCTGTAAATCTGGCGCAGTTGTTCGAGCGACAGGTTGCTGACGGGGTTGGCGGCATGGACGATCACCGCCACGCCATCCACGCCAATCGGAATCCGCAGCAGGCGCGCGGCGCCGGGTGACGGCGTATCGGGCGGAAAGAGGGTGCTGGCGGCCAGGTCGATGCGCCCAGAGGCGATCTGATCTTCCCCCAGGCTGCTGCCTCCGCCGCGGAGGGTGAAGATCACGTTGGGATAGCGCCGCGTAAAGGCGTCGGTCAATTCCTGCAACACAGGATGCATGGCCGTGGCCCCGGCGATGGTGATGATCACCGGTTCGGGCGTTGCCACGGCGGCAGCGCTGCACCCTGCCCAGAGAGGCAGCAGCAGGGATAAGAACAGCCAGCGCAGCCCAATGCACCTGTTTGGCCGGATCATGCCTAATGCCTGCCCAAAGGTTACAACAGAGATAGCCCGGTCACCACCACTCCCATGGCAACACAGTAGACGGCAAAGATATAGAGGCTGTGACGGCGCAGATAGGCCAGCAGCCCGCGGATCGCCAGGTATCCAGCCAGGGCGCTGACCACAAATCCAATCACCAACAGCGGGGCCTGGGCGACGACTTCGCTCCGATCCGTCGCCAGGGCGTCTGTCAGTTGCAGCAGACCCGCCCCAAAAAACGCCGGTGAACCCAAGAGGAAACTGTACCGCGCCGCCTCATCGCGGCGTAGCCCGGTCGCCAGCCCTGCGGCCATCGTGCTGCCGCTGCGACTGATGCCAGGGGCAAGCGCCAAAGCCTGCGCCAAGCCAATCAGGATGGCCTGCCCCCATCCCAGGTGATCCAGGTCGTCGGTCGCCTGCCGGTTGCGCACAAACCACTCGCTCAACAGCAAGAACCCGGCTGTGAGGAACAGAAAGAAGCCCGCTGCCTGTGCGCTGTGATAGAGGGACTCAAAGAAATCCTTATAGAACAGCCCCACTACCATCACCGGAATGCTGCCCACTACAATAAACCAGCCCAGGCGGGCGTGGGGGTTTTGCAGCGATCTCCGCACCAGGCTTTGCAGCGTGGCGATCACGATGTTCCACAGGTCACGCCAAAAGACGAGCACAATGGAGAGCAGCGTTCCCCAATGCAGCACGGTGTCAAATAGAAGGGTGGGGGTCGGCCAACCAAGCAGCCAGGGAACGATGACCAGATGGCCGCTGCTGCTGACGGGGATGAACTCGGTCGCGCCCTGCACAATCCCAAGAACAATGGCTTGAAGATATTCGATCAACGGTCGTTCCTTAGGGTAGCTAGGCCGGTTCTTCCGGCTAAGAGGCGTTGGTGGTCAGGCTGGCGCGGCGGCGTTGGCGCTGTTCGTGACGGACTTCCTGGTTGCTGATACGATAGCGTGCGAGAAACGTCGCGGCCAGGTCATCGAAGCGGCCGTTCTCGATGGCGGTGCGGATGTCGCGCATCAGTTGCAGCAAAAAGTGGACATTGTGAATGGTGCCCAGCCGCAGCGCGGTGATCTCGTTGGCTTTATAGAGATGGCGCAGATAGGCCCGGCTAAAGGTGCGGCAGGTATAACAGCCGCAATCCTCCTGCACAGGCCGCGCATCCTCGGCAAACCTGGCATTGCGGAGGTTGATGCGACCGTCCGGTGTCAGCAGAGAGGCGTTGCGCGCAATACGTGTGGGCAGCACACAGTCAAACATATCAATCCCGCGCGCTACGGCTTCTATGATATCTTCGGGCGCGCCGACACCCATCAGATAGCGTGGCTTATCAGCGGGCAGCGCCGGGCAGGTTTCGTCCAGCGTCTTGTACATCTGCTCCTTGGTTTCGCCCACGGCCAGCCCGCCCACGGCATACCCGGTGAAGTCCAGGCCGGTCAAAAATTCGGCGCTGGCCTGGCGCAGGTCGGGAAAGATACCCCCCTGCACGATGCCAAAGAGGGCCTGGTCGGGCCGGGTATGCGCTGCCTTGCACCGTTCAGCCCAGCGGTGGGTGCGGGTCAATGCCTGCTCATTGTACTCCCGGTCCAGCGGGTCGGGACATTCGTCCAGCACCATGGCGATATCCGGCCCCAACGCCTGCTCGATCTCCATAACCCGTTCGGGGGTGAAGCGGTGCAGGCTGCCGTCAATGTGGCTGCGAAAGGTGACGCCATCCTCGTCGATGCGGCGTTGGTGCGCCAGGCTAAAGACCTGATACCCGCCTGAATCAGTCAGGATCGGCCCGTGCCAGGCCATAAAACGGTGCAACCCGCCCATGCGTTCCACCAGTTCATGGCCGGGACGCAGGTACAGATGATAGGTGTTGGCGAGGATCAACTGCGCGCCCAGCTCGTCCAGGTCGCGCGGTTCTAGCGTTTTGACATTCGCCAGCGTGCCCACCGGCGCAAAGGCAGGCATCTCGATAGGGCCGTGGGGCGTGTGAAAGGTGCTGCGGCGTGCATGGCCCGTGGTGGTGTGCCGCTCAAAATAAAAAGGCGCGTTCATTCCACCTATTGTTCACCGCGCGGCAAAGTCCGTCAAGAACGGAGACCTGTCGAATGCATGACAGTTTGACAGAGGCCCATCACAACACAGCCCCACCGGACATGCCAACCGGTGGGGCTGTGGCCTGCGTCGTTGCGGAGGCGA
>CAZYQJ010000710.1:0-3095 GCA_964649925.1 uncultured Litorilinea sp. | reverse complement strand
TCCTCGACCCCGCGCTGCTGCGCCCCGGTCGCTTCGACCGCCGCGTCACCATGGACCGGCCTGACGTCAAGGGGCGTTCGGAGATCCTCAGAGTTCACACGCGCGGCAAGCCCATTGCGCCCGACGTAGACCTCGACAGCGTGGCGCGCCAGACGCCCGGCTTTGTGGGTGCGGACCTGGAAAACGTGGTCAACGAGGCCGCCATCCTGGCGGCGCGGCGCAACAAGCGCGCCATCAGCATGGCGGAACTGCAAGAGGCGGTCGAACGGATCGGCATGGGCGGCCCGGAGCGGCGCAGCCGGTTGCTCTCTGCCCGCGACAAGCAGGTGATCGCCTATCATGAGGCAGGCCATGCCCTGGTGGCACGGCTGTGTGAAAACTCCGACCCCATCCAAAAGATCACCATCGTGCCGCGCGGCGGTGCGGGCGGCTATGTCTGGCGTGTAGCTGACCGGGATCGGGTGTTGGTCAGCCGTTCCTATTACGAGGATGCCATTGCCGTTGCCCTGGGCGGTCGTGTGGCCGAAGAACTGGTCTTTGGCGACGTCTCCAACGGGGCCAGCCAGGACATCCAGCAGTTGACCAGCACAGCGCGCGCCATGGTCACCAAGTACGGCATGAGTGATACCATGGGGCCGCTGCAGTTCGGCCAGCAGGATGAGATGGTCTTCTTGGGCCGCGAGATGGCGGAGCAGCGCGACTACAGCGAGCAGGTCGCCGAACAGATCGATGCCGAAGTGCGGCAGATCATAGACCATGCTTATGTTCGCGTGCGCGAGCTATTGACCAACAATATCGACAAACTGCACGCTATCGCCAAAGCCCTGCTGGAGCGCGAGACGCTCAACACCGAAGAACTTGAACTGGTCTTCCAGGGCGCGTAGGGGTGGCAGTAAGGGCGGCGAAGAACCAGAACCCGTCCCTTATCTCTGCGCCCGACTTCGATAATTATTGGCCTAGCTTACAGCCTGGCACGCGAAAAAATGACCGGCACATGCGAAGTGCCGGTCATTTTAGCTGCACGCTTGGAAAAGCGCGCCTCCATTGACCTCTGTTTGTTTCTCTGATGATAAAGTGAGTGTGTAGTCTCGTCCCTACGCCTGGTGATTGTCCCAGGCCGGTCGCCCTGAGGAGACCTCCCATGAACATCGCGCTGCGCGTGCCCTCCAGGTCGGATCGCGATCTCATCCGCCGCATGATGGAGTTGTATCTGTACGACTTCTCCGAGTTCGAGGACAGCGATCTAGACGAGCATGGGCTGTATGGCTACGGGGATTTGGACTACTTCTGGTTCGAGCCAACACATGCCGCCTTTGTCGTCACCGTCGACGAGAAGCTGGCCGGGTTTGTGTTGGTAGACAACGACGTGAAGATCGACGGCAGAGAACGTGCCATCACCGAGTTCTTTATCCTGCGTAAGTACCGCCGCCAGGGGATTGGCAAGCAGGTGGCCTTCGAGGTCTTCAACCGGCTGCCCGCCCGCTGGGAAGTGGCCGTCATCGAGCGGAATGTACCGGCGCAAGCGTTTTGGCGCAAGGCCATCGCCGAGTACACCGCGGGCAACTTCCAAGAAACCGCACTCGACAACGACGACTGGACCGGGCCTGTCTTCAGTTTTGATAACTCACGTTGACATGTCACCGGAGGCGAGGGGGTAGGGGTCGAGCGAGTCAGGCTAGACGCTGCCTCCTTGCTCTCTATACCGTCTCCAATTCCTCGTCATACTCATCATACTCGTCCTGCTCTTCATCCTGGAGCAAGACCTCGCGCCCCTGGCCGCCGCCCATGTCGGGGCCGACAATGCCCTGCGCCTCCAACTGCTCCATCAGCCGCGCCGCTTTGGGATAGCCAATCCGCAGCTTGCGCTGTAACATGCTTGTGCTGCATGTACGCATCCCGCGCAGCACGTCAATCGCATCCTGGACCAACTCATCGCCCTGTTCCATCTGATCCAGCAGGCCGTTCCACGGCGGCGGACCTACCTGACCATCCGGGTCCTGCTGCGCCTGCCAGAAGGCGACCACGCGGTTGATCTCGTCATCGGCCACAAAGCACCCCTGCAGCCGGAAGAGCTTTGACGCATCGGGGCGCATCAGGAGCATATCCCCGCGGCCCAACAACCGGTCTGCGCCCGGCGTATCCAGGATCACACGGCTGTCCACCTGGCTGGTCACCGCAAAGGCGATACGCGTTGGGAAGTTGGCCTTGATCAACCCTGTCACCACGTCGGTGCTGGGGCGCTGTGTCGCCAGGATCAGGTGAATGCCGGTCGCCCGTGCCATCTGCGCCAGGCGGCAGATCTGCCGTTCGATGTCCTCCCCGGCAGTCATCATCAGATCGGCCAGTTCATCCACGATCAGCACGATATAAGGCAGCGGCGTGAGCGCGCCTTTGCCGCGCTTGCGTTTGCGCGCCAGGTCGTTATACGCCTCCAAATTGCGGACACCCACCTCGCGGAACAGGCGATAGCGGTCGTCCATCTGCAACAGCAGCCAGGTCAACGCGCCCATCACCTGTTGCACATCGGTGATCACCTTGCCCAGCAGGTGCGGGATGCCGTTATAGCCTGGCAGTTCCACCATCTTCGGGTCCACCATCACAAAGCGCAGCGTCTCCGGCCCGTGCTGCATCAACAGGCTGGTGATGATCGTGTTGATGCAGACCGACTTGCCCGACCCGGTGGCCCCGGCGATGAGCAGGTGGGGTGCGCGCGCCAGGTCGATGATCACCGGTTCGCCCGCGGTATCGCGGCCCAACGCCAGCAGCAGGTCGCCGTGCTGGCGGCGCATCTCCGGGCTTTCCAGGATGCCGCGCAGCGAAACCAGGGATTTTGTCGAGTTAGGCACTTCGATGCCCACATAGGGCCGTCCGGGCACGGGGGCTTCGATGCGCAGTGCAGGCGCGGCCAGGGCCAACGCCAGGTCATCGGCCAGATTGACGATCCGGTTCACGCGCACCTTCTGACGCCTGCCTGAACGCTCCACAAAGAGCGGCTCCACGCCAAACTGGGTCACGGTCGGGCCACTTTCCACATGCACCACGCGCACCGGCACGCCAAAATCTTCCAGCGTGGTTTCAATGGCCTCTTCCAGCCC
>CAZYQJ010000709.1:0-3097 GCA_964649925.1 uncultured Litorilinea sp. | reverse complement strand
ACCGTCCAGCGTGAGCCAGGGGGCGATGATGTCCAGCACAGAGGTTTCCTGGGCGATGACCGGGGCCAGCCCGCCCGTGCCGATGACTTTGGTCTCCGGCCCCAACTCGGCCTTGAAGCGCGCCACCATCCCCTCGACCAGCCCCACATAGCCAAAAAACAGCCCCGACTGCATGGAGTGAACCGTGTTGCGCCCGATGACAGAGGGAGGGCGGGCAATGTCCACCTTGGGCAATTTGGCCGCGCGCTGGGCCAGTGCGTCGGCGGAGATGCCGATGCCAGGGGCGATCGCGCCGCCCAAATAGTGACCTTCCGCGGTGATCGCCTCAAAGGTGGTGGCCGTGCCAAAGTCGACGATACAGAGCGGGCCGCCATAGCGGTGATAGGCGGCCACAGCATCTACCACGCGGTCGGCCCCCACCGAATCGGGGTTATCATAGAGGATGCGGATGCCCGTGTTGAGTCGAGACGTCACGATCAGCGGGTCGCGGCCCAAATAGTTCTGGCAGACCTCTGTCCAGCGCGCGGTGAGGATAGGCACGCCGGATGCGATGGCGACCCCGTCAATTTGATCTACGCCGACCTGGGCGTAGTGGAGCAGGTTGAGCAGTTGCATGGCGAACTCGTCGGGCATCCGCTCATGGTCGGTGGAGAGCCGCCAGCGGGAGCCAAGTTCGCCGTTCTCATAGAGGCCCAACATGATGTTGGTGTTGCCGATATCGATGCAGAGCAGCATGGACGGTTCTCCCCTATACGTGTGCCGGATATCAATGCCTGTGTCCACAGTGTAGCGTCAAACGGGTCTGTTTCCAACCGCCGCATGTCAGGCCAGCGTGATGGCGGCGACACCCAACGAAATCACCAACGCCGCGGCGATCCGCAGCCGCGCCGCGGGTTCACGGAAAAGCACGGTCGCGGCCACCACGCCGATCACAATGCTGAACTGGCGCAACGCTACGATATAGCTGACATAGGGGCTGATCTGAAAGGCCCAGAGGATAAGCCAGTAGGCGGCGAAGATAAAACCGCCCGCCAGCGCGGCCCAACGCCAGCGCACCGCCCAGGATGACCCCGGCGCAGGTTGCAGCGTGCCGCCCGTCAAGCGCAGCAGCAGCCACAGATAGCCCGCGGTGAAGAGTGTTTCCATCAACCCGTAACGCGCCGCGCTCCACGCGCCGGGGGCCAACTGCTCGGCGGCCAGTTTGTCGACAATGCTGTAGCCCACGCCGCCCGCAGCGGTGACCAAAATCCAAAAGCCGGTCACGTTGGCATAGCGCCGCCAGTGGATGCCGCGCAGCGATTCCAGCGGTGAAATCAGGCAGCCGCCCGTCACCAGCGCAATCCCCAGCCAGCCCAGCGTCGAAGGCATCTGCCCGCGGCCCATGTCTACCAACGCCAGGATCAACACCGGCAGCGCACGCGCCACCGGGTAGACCACGGTAAAATCGCCGCTGCCATAGCCGCGCGTCAGCCCCAGAAAATAGAGCCCCTGAAATATCCCTGTGATGGCGAGCATCAGCCAGACCACCGGCGGGAAGCGGTTGCTGCCTGTCCATTCCGTCCACAGCACTGGCCCCAGCCCCACTAGCCCCGTCACCAGGGCGGCGCGCAGAAAGAGCGTCTGGTCATTGCGCCGGGAGTGCGCGAGCAGGTTCCAACTGGCATGCAGCAAGGTAGAGAGAAAGACAAGTCCAAGGGCAACGGCAGGCACAGTGCGTGAACTTTCTATGTAACTTGTAGGTATTTGCTGTAGGTCAGGCTCGCAGCCTGACATGGCTGGCAACGCTAGCACGTGCGATTACTCGTGCCGCGCACGCGCTGAACATACCACCGGCGGTTTTCCAATCGACGCTACGGTTCGCCATGAGACGGCCAGCGGTGATCTGGGTCGGTTTGATAGGCCGCATCCACCACCCCATGCGGTTCAAAGACCTCGACAAGTTCGCGTAGCGCGCTCTGTTTTGTCTCATCGCCGCCGTCGAGTATCCCCAAGATGCGCGCGCTGTAGTCGCCAATTTCTTGGATCACCCAGTCATAGCGGTAGTAGGCCAGCGCATCGCGATTGATGTCGCGCACGCCGTACCCCTGGTAGAAGAGTTCTTCTTCCTTGAATTCCGCCGAATGGTCGATGCCGGTGCCCGTCACAAACATCAGGTCGCGTTCTTTGGGGGCGATCACAGTCTCGTCCCAATCCACGATGTGGATGCGGTCGTCTCCGTCGATCAGGATATTGGCGGTGTGAATGTCGGCATGGCAAAGCACAAATGGCGGCGGGTTGTCCCGCATCCTGCGCGCCAGGGCATCGCTGCGCGCCAACTGGTAGCCGATCTCGTCGCGCTTTGCCTGCCAAAATGAGGCAAGTTCACGCACGAATGAGTCTTGAGGGTCATATCCCTGGATGCCCTGAGCCTGCAACGCCCGAACTAAGTCCAGCCACTTGGGTGCAAACGTCTCGCGCTTCATCTGCCGGGCAAGTTCAGGCCCCAGCGGCGTGGCGTGGATGCGCCTGAGGACGTCGCCGAGTTCGATCCAATGATCGTCTGGCATCCCGACCGTCATCACATCCTGACCGTCGATCAAGGGATACAGGATCAGTCCGAAATCCGCCAATCTGTGCCAAAGCCGGTGGGTGTTGCTTGGGATCGGCGCGACGACCTGATCGATGCCCTGGTCTTTGAGGTAGCGCGGGACGCTTAGGCTGGACTCGCTGATCGGTCTGCGTTTGATCTTGAGAAAATAGCGTGCGCCACCCGCACCGTACACTCGGAAGACCCAGGTATTGGGGGCGTTGCCAATCGGCAGAAACTCGACGCCGGTGATCGGATATCCATAGTGTTGGCGCAGATGGGCGCTGATCTGTGCGTCGGTCAGGTCGGGCCTTTCTAACATTGCTTTCTTCGGAACCCCTATCGCAGCACAGCGGAGGCGACGTCGATCTCCCCCACCGATGCGAGCACGATATCGGCGTGGGGAGCCAGGGCGGCATCGTCCATCAATCCGGTCCGCACGGCGACACGCAGCCCCACCCCGGCCCGCTGCGCCATGTGCATATCGGTGGTGGAGTCGCCCACAAACGCACAGTGCGCCGGGTCCACGCC
>CAZYQJ010000708.1:0-3109 GCA_964649925.1 uncultured Litorilinea sp. | reverse complement strand
AAGTCGTCAGGGTCATCACGCTGGAGCATCATCCACATGGCGCGCACATAGTCCCCGGCATAGCCCCAGTCGCGCCGCGCCTCCAGGTTGCCCAGCCGCAATTCGTTTGCCAGCCCGCGCTTGATGCGCGCCACAGCATGGGTGATCTTGTGAGTCACAAATTCGAGACCACGACGAGGTGAGTTGTGAATCCACCCCTGGCCCACCCCTGCATGGAACGTGCCGGTCGTGGTTGCCAGGTCGAACAGCCAGCCGCGATAGTCCACGGGCGTGACCTTGACGACTTCCTCTAGTGCGCGGCGTAGATGCTGCCCCTTGTGTCCGGGTGCGGGCGAGTTCAGGTTGATTTGATAATAGAGCCGTCCCTCGCGTTCCTCTGTGCAGATGATGGCACGTTGGTGCAGTGTCGTCAGCGCCATCCAATAGAGGCCCGCGGCCAGGATCGCTGACGCCGTGCGAAACCCCTGAAACTCATAGCGCGAAGGGGTGCTTTTCAGTCCATCCCCGGCGTGATAGCCGCGCAGGAAAGCCAGCCGCGCCTCTTCATGGGCATTGAGCACCCGTTGGGGAATGCGCTTGCAGCCCGAACGCGTGTAGAGCGATTCATAGATGTAGCGGCCATAGGCGCGGCCACCGGTCAGCCGCAGTTGGACAACATCGCCGCCCTCCGGAAAGCCGCTGGGGGCCACATAGCGCGAGGCGCTGCCGCCACAGACGCGCCGCCAGCAAGCCTCTACCTCATCGAGCAGGGTTTCGTCCTGGTTGGCGACCTGCACTTTACCGCTCTCGCTCACATAGCCCTCGGCCACCAGAACGCCCAACAGCCATGCCTCGTCCTGGGTCATCACGATCTGGTCAGTCGGCGCGGGCAGGTCGATCAAGGCCAGCGCATCGCCCATCTGCACCTCGCCTGCAGGACGCTCCACACATTGACCATCGGCCTGTGTAAAGACAACATGGTCATCGGTCGCCTGAAAGACCGCGCCGCGCGCCGCAATCCGCTTGACCGGTTTGTTGGCCTTGCGCTCATAGCCGTTCCAGGTGGCGGTCATGGCGGTGACACGCGCCCATCCCTGGGCATCCCAGACCTCCAGCGCATCGCCCGGGTCGGGCGTGGTCGTCACCTTAGGGCCGCTGTGCGGGTCGGTTCGGTGCGGCACGACGTCCTCGATAGGCAGCAAGTCGATCAGCCCTTTGCGCCGGATCAACACTGGGGTCTCGGCGGTGACACATTCGTGGTTGAACAAGATGCCGGAGACACCGAAGATGTTGTAACTCTCGCGGTAGTTGACCGTGATCCAGTGGCCGTAGACCTTCGCCACGCCATAGGGGCTGCGCGGGTAAAACGGGGTCGTCTCGCGCTGCGGAACCTCTACCACCTTGCCAAACATCTCGCTGCTGCTGGCCTGATAGAAACGGATGGTGGGGTCCACAATGCGAATGGCTTCCAACATGCGCGTGACGCCCAACGCCGTGTATTCCCCCGTCAAGACCGGCTGGGTAAAGCTGGTGGGGACAAAGCTCTGCGCCGCCAGGTTATACACCTCCTGCGGGCGATACTCCTGAAGCAAGCCGATCAGGCTCATCTGGTCGAGCAGATCCCCCTGCACCAATTCAATCTTGTCCTGGATATGGCGCAGGCGGTCGAAGTTGATGGTACTGGTGCGGCGCACCATGCCGATCACACGGTACCCCTGGCTCAGTAAGAACTCGGCCAAATAGCTCCCGTCCTGCCCGGTCACGCCGGTGACTAGTGCTGTCTTCATGTTGCCCTCGTGCTGTTTAGTTCTCTGTGGCTTCGCTGTGCGGGTCGTGTACCTGTCTGCGCCACTCGCCAAGCAGGTCGCACAGCGATGTCTCTAGGTCAATTTCAGGCTGCCACCCCGTGGCAGCCACCAGCCGCCGGTTATCACAGGCGCTGACCGGCACATCGGATGGCCGCAGCCGCGCCGGGTCGACCGTCACTTCCACGGCGACGGGCGTCAAGCCCAGCAGGGTGTCCAGCAGCCAGCGGATGGACCGGCTTTGGCCGCTGCCCACGTTATAGACCTGGCCCGCTTCGCCACGCAGCGCCAGCAGCCAGTAGGCGCGCACCACATCACGCACATCGGTAAAATCGCGCTCCGCGTCCAGGTTGCCGACCACCACGCGCGGGGGGTGCAGACCGGCCTCGATTTCGGCGATCTGGCGCGCAAAGGCGCTGGCCGCAAAGTCGTCGGCCTGACCGGGGCCGATATGGTTGAAACTGCGGACGCGCAGCGTGGGCAGCCGGTAACCGTTCCAATATTGCAGCGCCATCATGTCTTGAGCGACTTTGCTCACGCCATAAGGGGTGTTAGGGCGGAAGGGGGTATCCTCGTCCACGGGCAGATCATCCGGCTCCAGCAGGCCATAGACTTCATTGGAAGTGACCACCAGCGTGCGGCAGGCGGGCGCGTGGCGGCGCAGGGCTTCGAGCAGGTTGAGTTGGCAGAGGATGTTGAGTTCGTAGGTCGTCCAGGGCTGTTCCCAACTGCCGCCCACGTCGCTCCACGCGGCCAGGTGCATCACAATATGCGGCTGCACAGCCTGTACCAGGTCATTCACCCACAGCCCGTTGCGCAGGTCGCCGCGGTGCAGTTGCAGGTGGCTGCGTAGATGGCGAATCCGCCGGTCATGCCGGTGAATCACGCCATGCACCTCCGGCGTTGTCCCGTCGGGGCCGGTGGCGTGGCGCACCAAATATTCGGCCAGATGGCTCCCGGCAAAGCCTGCGATTCCGGTGAGCAGCACGCGCACGCTGTGCCTCATTTCTCGCGATGCCCTAGGTTGACAAGTGCCCACAGTATAGTGCAAAGGCAACGGCGATCCCAAAAGCGGGGAGTAGGGAGGTTGGCAGTAGGCAGTTGGCAGTAGGAAATAGGAGATGGCGCTGTGCGCCCACTGCGTGAGAGAAAATCGCAAGTAGAGAGGATCATCCTCTGACCCTATTTCCTATTTTCTTCCGCCCTATTTTCCCCACTGCCCATCTGCCTACCTGCCCTGCTTCTGCCCCTACTCCCCACCTTCCTACTCCCTACCTCCCTACTGTCTACCCGCCCACTGCCCCATAAAAATGCCCACCCCCGCG
>CAZYQJ010000707.1:0-3112 GCA_964649925.1 uncultured Litorilinea sp. | reverse complement strand
GCGCTTTTTGCGCGGCACATGGGATGGCGCGGCCTGGACCTGGCAGACGCTGCGCCTGCCGCTGGACGCCGCAGGCTGATAGATCACACCGCAGAAATGGGAGGCAGTGGGCAGCAGCGACCAGAGGCCCACCCATTCTGATCGCGCTGCCCACCGTCATCCACCCTTACCCGCCCATATGTGCGTAGGCGAAGTTGGTGAAGGCGAATTCGTTGAACTTGTTCCAGTCGTAGATCTGGTTGCGGAAGGGCAGCCAGTTATCATAGACCGCCTTGAAGTCGGCGTCCGCGGCGGCAAACTCGTCATAGAGTTCAAAGCTCGCTTCCTGCGCCGCAGCCATGATCTCGTCGCTGTAGGCGCGCAGTTGCGTGCCCCCTTCCACCATGCGCTGCAACGCCGCGCCGTTGCGCGCTTCATAGCGGGCCAGCATCAACGCACCCGCCTCAAAAGCCGCCACCTGGATGATATTCTGGTACTCTTCGGGCAGACCGTTCCACTCATCAAGGTTGATCTCAACTTCCAACGCCGAACCAGGCTCCCACCAACCAGGGTAATAGTAGTAATCCGCCACGGTGTTCAGCCCCAACTTTTCGTCATCATAGGGGCCGACCCACTCGGCGGCATCCACTGTGCCAGTCTGCAGTGCCGGAAAGATTTCGTTCCCTGGCAGCGCCTGCACCGTCACCCCCAGTTTCGCCATCACCTGCCCGCCTAAGCCCGGGATGCGCATCTTCAGCCCCTGCAGGTCGGCCACCGTGTTGATCTCCCTGCGGAACCATCCGCCCATCTGCGCGCCGGTGTTGCCCGCCGGAAACTGGATAATGTTGAAACGTTCGGCATAGATGCCCTGCAGCAGTTCCAGCCCGCCCCCCTCATAAAACCAGGCGTTCTGCTGTTGGGCGGTCAGGCCAAACGGTACGGTTGTGCCAAAGGCAATGGATGGAGTCTTGCCAATGTAGTAATAGGAGGCAGTATGGCCCATCTGCACCGCGCCCTGCGACACGACATCCAATACTTGTGTGCCAGGGGCCAATTCGCCCGCGGCACGCGGCGCGATCTGGAACTTGCCTGCCGTCATCTGGCTGACCCGATCCACAAAGACTTGAACACTGCCGAAGATGGTGTCAAGCGCCATCGGCCAGCTTGTTGCCATCTGCCAACTTAGCGAAGGGAGCGATGAGTCCTGGGCAATAGCGGCAGGCGAGGGGGTCTCGACCCCCAGTTCTTGCGATGCACAACCGGCGGCAATGCCCAGGGCAGTAGCGGCCGCGGTGCGCGTTGCCAGGGTCTGCAAGAACTCACGTCGGTCCATGGTGTGCCTCCTTTGGGCGAACCTTGTGCCTATGTGGGTGTAACAGTATGGATGGTTGGGAAGGGAGACGTGCGGTTGGCGCTATTGTAGTCAGACAGGGGGCCAGTCGTCAAACGCCAACATCTGCGCTTTGACGGTCGCGATCTTGTCATGCACCGCTGTCATGTACCGTATTGGCGATGTGAAGGTACTCGTCAAAGCGGATCCCTGCGCTGGCGCTGCTCAGTTGGCTGAACCAACGCGCTAACTGCTCCGGTGTACACGCCTCCTGATGGTCCACCCACCACTGAATTGCGCCCACCCCGGCATGGGAGATGTAGCTGATTCGCAGGTCCAAAGGCGGGCTGTCCGGGTCGGATGGCGTGGGTATGTTCGCCAACAGCGTTTGAAAGCGGCGCTCGGTGTGCTGCCGCAGCTGCTGGACAAACTGCGGGCAGCCCTTGGGGCCAAGCATCACCCGGTAGAATGCGCTGTGCGCTTGAATGTGCTTGAGCAGGTTGAGCAGCCCTTTGGGGACTCCGTCCGGCTGCGGCTGCAGCTTATCCGCCAGAAATTCCTCATCCGATGTCGCCTCATAGACCCCCTCCATGTATCGGTCAAGCAGGTCATATTTGTCGAGATAGTGACGATAAAAGGTCGAGCGGTTGATCATCGCACGGTCGGCAATATCCTGCACGGTCAGTTCACTGAATCCCCGCTCGACGGTCAACTCGATAAAGGCCTGTTGGATGAGTTTACGCGTCCGGCGGACGCGCAGGTCTTCGCTTTCCCCGTTGGGTTTGCCAGCACTCATATCCGCCCTGTTTTGCACCATTTCAGCCTCCTTTGTTGCATAGACAACAAAACGCGCCCGTTTGCTGGTTGACAGCCATTCTACCCCGCCCTATCCTCGCAACGCAACACTGCGTCAAATTCGCAACACGCTGTTGCGCAGTTTGTGGTTTGGAATCAATTTCGCACAAAGGAGTTTCAACCGTGGGAATCGTACACACAGCAGATAGGCTGGAATCGCTACACAGCCAGGTCGACGGGGCGATCTTGCGTCCAGGCGATCCGGACTATGAACAGGCGCGCCGTGCCTGGAATCTGAGCGTCGATCAACACCCGGCTTTGATCCTCATCGCCGGGAGTGTGCAGGACATTGTAGCGGCGGTGCGCTTTGCCAACGCCAACAACCTGGGGGTCGCCGTCCAGTTGACCGGTCATGGCGTAAAGTATCCCGCCGATGACGACTTGCTGATCATCACCTCGCGCCTCAATGCCGTCAGCGTCGACGCATACGCACGCACGGCGCGCGTGGAGGCAGGCGCGATCTGGCAGAACGTACTTGACGCGGCCACACCGCATGGGCTTGCGCCGCTGTTGGGCACGTCGCCCCATATAGGCGTGGTCGGCTATACGCTCGGTGGCGGGATCGGGTGGCTGGCGCGACGCTACGGCTTGGCCGCGGACAGCGTCCTCTCGATTGACCTGGTGACGCCGGACGGTCAGTTGCGCCATAGCAGTGCGGAGGAAAACGCCGATCTCTTCTGGGCGCTGCGAGGCGGCGGCGGCAACTTCGGCGTGGTCACGGGCATGGAGTTCAAACTCTATCCGGTCGCCACAGTCTATGGCGGCGCGCTGACCTATCCCGGCGCGCTGGCGCGTGACGCCCTGCACTTCTACCGCGATTGGGTTGCAGATGTCCCCGACGACCTGACCTCCAGCATCTCCGTCCTCAGGTTTTCGAACCTGCCGCAACTGCCCGACAACCTGCGCGGCCAACTGCGGGTCATTCTGCGTGCCGTCCATGCGGGCGAT
>CAZYQJ010000706.1:0-3113 GCA_964649925.1 uncultured Litorilinea sp. | reverse complement strand
GGCTGCTGGTGGTCATGGCGCGGGCCGTAGCCGCGACAGCCCCAGTCGCCGAACTCACCCCAGACGAGATAGCCCATCCGGTCAGCATGGTAGAGAAAACGCTCCTCAACGACCTTCTGGTGCAGCCGCGCCCCGTTGAAGCCCGCAGCCACGCTCAGTTCGATATCCTTCACCAGGGCTTCATCACTGGGCGCGGTCATGATACCGTCAGGGTAGTAGCCCTGATCCAGCACCAGCCGCTGGAAGATTACCTGACCGTTGATCTTGACCGCTTTGCCGTCAATCGTCACGCTGCGCAGCCCGGCATAGCTGGTCGCCCGGTCGATCACCGCACCCGCTGCGTCGATCAGTTCCAGATCCAGGTCATAGAGGTGCGGGTCGCCAGGCTGCCACAGCCGCCGCCGGTCATCGGGGATCGCCAGCACCAGTTGCGGCGTAAAGTCGGTGGCAGCCGGTCCCTCGGCGCGCGTGACCTCTCCCGCCTGGTCGCGCAGCGTAATGCGAACACGCTGGCCGGGCTGCGCGTTCTTCACCGGCAGTTCGACCAAAAAGCGGCTGTTGCCCACGTCAGGCGTGATGCGCGGGCGCTGCAGCGCGCTGGCGGGAACTGGCTCCAGCCAAACCGTCTGCCAGATGCCGGTGGTGCGGTAGTAGATCGCGCCGCGCGGCCCATAGCTCTGGGCCTGCTTGCCGCGCGGCTGCGGGTCGCGATGGGTATCGCGCGCCCGCACGACAATCGTGGCGACCTCGCCCGGCTGCACCACACGGCTCAGGTCACAGCTAAAGGGGGTAAAGCCCCCGCGGTGGCGGCCCACCTCGACCCCGTTGACCCACACCGTGGCGTCATAGTCTACCGCCTGGAAGTGAAGCAGCACGTTGCGCCCGCTCCATTCGGGTGGAATCGTGAGCGTGCGCCGGTACCAGATGGCATCCATGTAGTCTTGGCAGTTGACGCCGGAGAGCGGCGCCTCAGGGCAGAAAGGCACCGTGATCGTGCCGCTTAACTCGCGGTCATGCAGCCCGCGCTCCAGCCCGCTATCACCGGCATCGATCTCGAACTGCCATTCGCCGTTCAGACAAAGCCAGTCGGGCCGCGCAAACTGCGGTCGTGGGTATTCAGGTCTAGGAATGCTCATGCGTCTGTTCCTTGTCTAGGGTTACAGGATTCGCGGATACTACACAAAACCGATCGTCTCACCTTCGCCACCATGTCGCTGCGCTCATCTGGCCGCCATCCCAAAGGCGCAGGTCGCAAGCAAAGGGCAGCTGGCGCAAGACGGCTGTTGTTTGCGGCAGGTTAAAACGGCATGGCGAACGATCAGGGCATGATACTCTTGAAATAAACTCACCTGATGCGGCAGCCCATCCATCAAGACAGCCTGAAGTGCGTGATAATCGATCTGCGCCGGGACGAGGCCCAGCCGTGAAAACAGCCGTTTGGTATAGGCATCGACCACAAAGACCGGCTTCTCTGCCACATAGAGCAGGATCGCATCGGCTGTTTCCGGCCCAATCCCCCAGACCGAGAGCAGTTCCTGGCGCAGTTGACCCAATTCCTGAGCGCAGAACCGATCTAACTGAAGGTCATAGTGTGCGCTGAGATAGCTGAGAAAGGCATGGATCTTGCGCGCCTTGGCGTTGTAGTACCCGGCTGGACGGATCAGGGCGGCCAGTTCTTCCTGCGAAAGCGCGGCCAGTGTCGCCGGGGTTGCCAACGCGCCCGCCGCTTTCAGGTTCGCAATCGCTTGTTCGACATTGCGCCACGCCACCGACTGGGTGAGGATGGCCCCGACAATAATCTCCAAGCGGCTCTCCCCAGGCCACCAGTACTGGGGGCCATAGCGAGCGTAAAGCCGATCATAGACAGACAGCAGCACGCCCGCGCCGGGGTCCGGCCTTCCCTGGGGAGGCTGCACGCCTTGATGCGCGCGGGTGGCCCCACTGGCATTTTGGTCAACCTTCAGCACAGCGATACGGCTGGTCATGCTACGTTCCTAACGGTGTTACAGGTCGTTCCGCCGGTGGGTGACTGGCGGCACGGGCCACCACCAGCGCGCGCAGCGTCACCGCGCCCAACACCACCGCGCCGCCCATCAATGCCCACGGACCCGGCGTCTCTCCGATCACCCAAAAGACCCACAACGGGTTGAGGATCGGTTCCAGCGTTTGGATCAAGACCGCTTCCACAGCGTTAAGCCCGCGGATGGCACGGCTGTACAGCAGATAAGGGATGCCCAACTGAAAGACGCCCAAGAAGGCCAGGATGGCCCACCCGCGGCCATCGGGCAGCGTACCTGCCTGCCACGAAATCGCAATAAAAGGGAGGCCCACCAACGCCGACAACCCATTTCCCAATAGCGCCGTGGTCTCCGGTGAACCGTCCTTTTCCTTGCGCATAAAGAGGATCAGCCAAGCGAAACAGACGCCGTTGACAATCGCCAGGATGTTCCCCCAATACCCTTCGGTCGTCAGGTCGTCGCCAAAAAAGAGCGCCATCCCTGCAAAGATCAGCCCCATCGACCACCAATCCACCGCTTTGGCCCGCTCGCGCAGATACCACACACCAAAGATCGCCACATAAACGGGCGCGGTATATTGGAGAAAGATGGCGTTGGCAGCGCTGGTTAACTGCGTGGCCATCACAAACAGACTCTGGACGACCAGATAGGCCAGCGCGCCCCCGATCTGCGGCAGCGACCAGGTCATCCGAGGGCGGCGAATTGCGGCCCAGATCACCATCGCGGCGATGGCGCTGCGTGTCCCCGAAATCGCCAGCGGATGCCAGTCCAACAGCTTGATCAACAGCCCGCTGGTGCTCCACAGCACCACGGTCAGAACCAAGAAAACGACGGCCTTGCGGCGCTCCATACCCATTCCAACGTTTCTAGCTAAGGGCCAATCCCTGTCCACAACCATTGCATTGTACCCGAACGCCGTCAGGATCGGCTAGCCTGCCGGGGGAACGTTTTTGACAACATGCCCCCTGCATGTTAGCCTGCGCTGGAGACGCCTGGCTACATCCTGTTATGAGTGCCCAACCCATCTACGCCACCCACCGGCCTGCCGCCACGTTTGTCTTTTACGGCGACCTCAACGACTTTCTGCCCAATGCA
>CAZYQJ010000705.1:2313-3120 GCA_964649925.1 uncultured Litorilinea sp. | reverse complement strand
CCAGCGCGCTCTTGCGGATCACCAGGTCACGCGCCTTGCGGGCGGCTTCGTGGGCGCGGTAGGCGGTGCGTGACTTCTCGATGATCTGGCGGGCGTCGCGCGGATTCTCCTCCATCCACTGGCCCATCGCCTCCGCCACTGCATTTTCCACATGATAGCGGACTTCGTTGTTGAGCAGCTTGAGCTTGTTTTGCCCCTCGAACTGTGGTTCGAGCACCTTCACACTGACGATGGCAGTCATGCCCTGGCGCGTGTCATCGCCGGTGAAGTTGGGTTCGTTCTCCTTCAAAAAGCCCTGCTTGCGCGCATAGTCGTTGATCATCCGCGTTACCGCGGTGCGCAGGCCGGTCAGGTGGTTGCCGCCGTCGGGCGTGTTAATCGTGTTGGCAAAGGCATAGACCGATTCGGAAAAGCCATCGGTGTATTGGATGGCCGCCTCGACCTGGGTCGTATCGACCTCCATGTCCACATAGATGGGTTCATGCAGGACAGTGCGGTTTTTGTTGAGATAGCGCACAAAGGTCTTGACGCCGCCCTCGAAGTGGAAATTGATCTCGCGCGGCTGTTCGGGCCGTTCGTCCACCAGCCTGATATCCACCCCGCGCGTCAGGAAGGCCATCTCGCGCAGGCGGGTGGCCAGCATGGTATAGGAATATTCCAGCACCTGGAAGATGGAATCGTCGCGCAAAAAAGTCTGGATCGTGCCCGTGTCGTCGGGGTCGCATTTGCCGACTACCTCGACCTCAGTCACCGGCACGCCGCGCTCAAAACGCTGGCGGTAGATCTTGCCGCCGCGCTTGACCTTGC
>CAZYQJ010000705.1:0-2303 GCA_964649925.1 uncultured Litorilinea sp. | reverse complement strand
GCCCGCCGGAGACCTTGTAGCCGCCGCCGCCGAACTTGCCGCCTGCGTGCAGCTTGGTCATGACCACGGTCAGGGCTGGCAGCCCTGTCTGTTTTTGAATATCTACGGGGATGCCTGCGCCGTTGTCCTCCACTGAAACGCTTTCGTCTTTGTGGATGGTGATGATGATGCGGTCACAGCGGCCCTGCATGGCTTCGTCGACGGCGTTGTCCACCACCTCGAAGACCATATGGTGCAGTGCCCTGATATCCGTGCCGCCAACGTACATGCCGGGGCGGCGGCGTACCGCCTCCAACCCCTCCAGCACCTGAATCTGGTCGGCCCCGTAGACAAAGTTATTCGGATTCCTTGCGTTTGCCACAAATTCCTCCCCAAGAGAACACTGGAGAAAGTAGCCAGTGATCAGCAGCCAGTTCTGTTTCTGATGACTGGCTACTGGCTACTGCTCTTCTCCTCGCGCAGGACGCGCGTGCGATAAAAGACCAAGAGGGCCATGGCGAGGCCGCTGCCAATGTAGGCATAGATGACAATGGCCGCTGCTACCCCTACCGGTGCCCAGATGGTCAGACGCGCCATGATCAGCGCGACACCAGCTAAGATGACATTCGATAACAATACAAAACCCAGCGTCGCCCAAAAGTTATTGCGTACTAACGCAATACTCTGCATCATCGCCAGGTGTACTGGCAGGTTGTCCAAGACCAACGCAGCCGTTACAAAAAACAGATAAAAGAGCAAGACCAAAATCGATCCGCTGAATAAGACTGCGAAAAACGACCCCAACACCGGGCTGATCAGGCTGATGACCGCCGTGGCGACCAACGCCGGGATCGCGCCCACTGTCAGCAGGGCCAGTAAGAGCAGCAGATAGAGCACCACCATCACCCACTGGCGCGCAACGATCTGCAAAAAGCTTGTCGCGCTGGCTGCCTTGGGCGCGCCGCCCAGCGGCAAGCGTTGCGCCAGCAGATTCATATAGATCACGCCGAGCAACAGGCCGATCAGCCCAAACCCGCCAAACAGCCCAAAGGCCGCCAAGGGATGATGAATCTCCAGGATATGCCCCTGTGTAACCGGCCCCACCGTTGCCAGCAGGCTGGGCACATGCAGCAGCGACGAATTGACCAGCACTTCCAGCAGATTCGACTGCTGCCCAGCGGTGATCAGTTGATCGCTCACCTGCTGGCTCAGGGCCGCCATGTCTTCCGGCAGGCTTTCCATCACGGTCGCGCTGGCGTAAAAAGCGGCGACTTGGCGCAGGATCGGCGCAATGCTAAAGCGCGGCGCGACCCACAAAATCAGATCCAGTAAGATCGGAATCAGCAGCAATTCTACTCGTCGACCCAGAAAGCGATAGCCTGCCGATAGGCTGTCAATGATCCCCAAGAGTCCCGCTACTCCTCTGGCACAATACACTAAGTTAGACGATTTAGTATACCACATCGGTGCGGATTACGCGAACTTGGAAGGGTGAAATTCGGAACATTCGTTCGATGTGTGCGCGGCAGTGCAGGGGTTTGACGCACCCTGTTGCCTCCGCTAGAATCGAGGGGCCGACCATACGAACGGTTATCCGCTCATGATCGCCGCGTCGGTGGGCTTTCTATTCTGACCGGATTGATAGCCCATAGGCGCAGGCTCTGTGTCCGCGGGAGAGGCAACAGCGTGCTGGATCCCACTGTGCGAGTGCAGCGTTGTTGCACTTCTATCCAGAAAATGAGTCAAAACTGTGCTAAACCAAGAAATCAACTCAATCGCCCCTGCACTGCGTGAGACCCGTGCAAATCAGGTTAGCCCCACGACATCGCTCGTCATCGAAGGCGGCTACCCGATCCAGGGCACGATCCGGCCCATCGGCAACAAAAATGCAGCCATGCCACTCTTGGCCGCCTCACTCCTGACTGATGAACCTGTCACGATTCACAACGTCCCCTCCATCGGCGACGTGGAAACTATGCTCGCCATCCTCCAGCAGTTGGGCGTGGAAGTCAGCAGGCAGGGCGACAGCGTGACCCTCTGTGCGCGCCATGCCAACCAACATGAACCGGATGAGCGTCTCTTTGCCCAGATTCGCGGCTCATTGACATTGATGGGGCCGCTGCTGGCGCGCTACGGGCGGTTTGGCGTCAGCACGTCGGCGGGCGGCGACTACATCGGGCGGCGGCGCATCGACACGCATATTCAGGTCTTGGAGGGGTTGGGCGCAAGGTTGGACATCAACGGCAAATTTAGCCTGCACGCCAATGGGCGGCTGCGCGGGGCCGATATCCTTTCCGATGCGGATAATGGAGACGTGCTCGCCA
>CAZYQJ010000704.1:0-3124 GCA_964649925.1 uncultured Litorilinea sp. | reverse complement strand
CCATCAACGAAGGACGCATGATCGACCTGATCGAGATCGACGCGGCCAGCAACAACAGCGTCGATGACGTGCGCGAACTGCGCGAGAAGGTCGGTTTCCGGCCCAGCGAAGGCCAGTACAAGATCTACATCATCGACGAAGTGCATATGCTCAGCGTCAGCGCCTTTAACGCCCTGCTCAAGACGCTGGAAGAGCCGCCACCCCACGCCCGCTTTATCCTTGCGACCACCGAACCGCATCGAATTCCCGCCACGGTCTTGAGCCGCTGCCAGCGGTTTGACTTCCGACGCATCCCGGCCAGTGAGATTGCAGGCCATCTGCGCCGTATCGTGGACAGCGAGGGCTTTCAGGCCGAAGACGACGCGCTCATGGCCATCGCACGCAGCGCCCAGGGGGGCATGCGCGATGCCATCAGCCTGCTCGATCAGATGTTCAGCTTTGGGGCTGAGACCGTCACCCTGGCCCAAGTGCAGCAGGTGTTGGGGTCAGTCAACGCCCAGGCAGTGGTCGATCTGGTGGATGCGCTGGCCGCCAAGGATATCCCTGCGGGGCTGCGGCTGGTGCAGCAGTTGGTGCTGGACGGATCCAGCCTCAGCGAGTTTTGTCACCAGGTGGTGGAACACCTGCGCGGGGTGATGGTGCTGCAGATGGCGCATGACCCGGCGCTGCTCAGTGAACTGCCCGGCGAGACAGTACGCCAGATGCAGGCGCAGGCCCAACAACTCGACTTGCCCGCCACGATCTACGCGGTCAAGCGCTTTAGCGAGGCGGCGACCCAACTCAAGGGGGGCGTTCAGCCGCAGCTGCCGCTGGAACTGGCATTGATCGAGGCAATCCAGGGGCCTGCGACAGTCCCTGCACCGGTGGCGCAAAGCGTCGCGGCCGCGCCTGCCCCCGCTGCTGTCACAGCCCCCACCCCTGCGCCTTCAGCACCGGCGGCCGCGCGCAAGCCGGACAAGCAGGCCGCACCGGATCAAAAAACAGGGGCCACGCCTCCCCCGCTGGACCAGGCCGCAGTGGATAGGCTGCGCCGCCGCTGGAAGGAGTTTCTCGCCATCGTGCGCGACCGCTGCGGCATCCGCGTGCAGGCTGCACTCAATACAGTACGCGATATTGCTGTCTCTGACCAGTCGGTTGCCCTAGCCTTTGGCAACAACGCCTTTAGCCAGGAGATGATCACGCGGGCAGAAACCCATGCCCAGGTGACCGCGATCTTGTCTGAATTTCTGGGGCGACCTGTGCAGTTGGAATGTCAAATGGGCGACCAGGCGCGGCTGGCGCATCGCGTGGCGGCGAGCAGTGACGCCAACGCCGAAGGCGAAGACCCGCTGGTCGCGTATGCCAGGGACACGCTGGGCGCGCAGGTCATCGAAGGGCCGAAGACGCAATCGTAAAGACGATCACAGGTGCGTAGATGCCGCACCTGGGACACGTACATTGGAGAGGAGAAACGAGCATGGCGAAGGGTAAGAAACCTCGCGGCGGTGGATTTGGACGGACAGGCGGGATGCCTGGGATGGGCGGCGGCGGCATGGGCAACCTGATGTCGCAGATGCAAAAGCTCCAGGAGGAGATGGCAAAGACCCAGGCCGAACTGGAGAACGAAGAACTGACCGTTACCGTCGGCGGCGGCATGGTCACGGTGGTCGTCACCGGCGATCAGAAGATCCGATCCATTACCATCCAGCGCGACGTGGTGGACCCCGACGATGTAGAGATGTTGCAGGACTTGATCCTGAGCGCGGTCAACGAAGCGCTGGACAAGTCGCGCGCCCTGCAAGAGGAACGTATGGGCGGCCTGACCGGCGGGTTGGGGCTGCCGCCGGGCCTTGGCTTCTAATTTTGGCCCCCTAGCACACCCATATGCAACCCTTAGCCGAACCGGTCACCAAACTGATCGAAGCGTTTTCTAAACTGCCGGGCATCGGTCCCAAGACGGCCAGCCGGTTGACCTATTTTCTGCTGCGCAGCGATGAATCGCTGGCATTGAATCTGGCCGAGGCGCTGCAGGAACTCAAGGCCAACACACTCTTTTGCAGCGTCTGTTATAACATCGCTGACCAGGACCCTTGCTCCATCTGCGCCAACGCCCAGCGTGACCACAGCCTGATCTGTATCGTGGAGGAACCGCTGGACGTGCAGGCCATCGAACGCACGCGCGCCTACAACGGCGTCTATCACGTCCTCCACGGGTCGATCTCGCCGATGGAAGGTCGCGGCCCGGATGACCTGAAGATCCGCGAACTGCTCAGGCGGATCGAGAAGGGAAACCCTGCACCCGATGGCGTGGGCGCGACGGTGGCCGTCAAGGAAATTCTGCTGGCGACCAACCCCAACCTCGAAGGGGACGCTACCGCCATGTACATTGCGCGCCTGGTCAAGCCGCTGGGCGTGCGCGTCACGCGGCTGGCGCACGGGCTGCCGGTGGGCGGCGATCTGGAATATGCCGACGATATCACCCTGGGCCGCGCCTTGGCCGGGCGCAGCGAAATGTAAGAGGACTCATGATCGAGTCAGTACCTTCAAAACTACGAACCTTGAAGAATGCTTGGCAGTCCGGCCCGCTGGCCGCGCAAATCCAGCGATTTGGCGAGCGCCGGGCACGCTTCACCACCAGCAGCGACACCATTGAGGTGCAGCCGCTTTACACGCCCGACGACCTGGCCCCCGATGGAGCCGAAGCGTTGCCGGATGCCATTGCGGATCACTATATGCGGCAGTTGGGCTTCCCCGGTGAATATCCCTTTACGCGCGGGGTGCAGCCCAGTATGTACCGGGGCCGCTTCTGGACTATGCGCCAGTATGCGGGCTTTGGCACAGCCGCCGAATCTAACCACCGTTACAAATACCTGATCGAACAGGGGCAGACCGGGCTGTCGGTCGCCTTTGACCTGCCCACGCAGATCGGCTATGACGCCGACCATGCCTTTGCTGAGGGGGAGGTGGGCAAGGTGGGCGTCTCGATCAGCAGCCTGGCGGACATGCAGACGCTGCTCGACGGCATCCCGCTCGACAAGGTTTCGATCAGCATGACCATCAACGCCCCCGCGGCCATTCTGCTGGCGATGGTGGTGGCAGTTGGCAAGCAGCAGGGGGTTGCGCCGTCGCAACTGCGCGGCACGGT
>CAZYQJ010000703.1:0-3128 GCA_964649925.1 uncultured Litorilinea sp. | reverse complement strand
AAGGGCTGCATCAGGCTCAACGCCGTCGCCACATAGACCCCCACGCTAATCACCCCTACCAGCGCAGGCAGCCAGGTATTGCCCCGCGCATAGAAGGCAAAATTGAGGGGATAATCCACCGCTGCGAAGACCATCCCGACCAGGTAAATATTCAGCGCAGCCACCACATGCGCCGTGTCCTGCGGCGTGAAGCGATGCCGCTCGAACAGCAGCCGTGTCAGCGGTTCGCCCACCACCCAGAGCAGCACCGCCGCGGGCACGATCAACAACAGCACCATGCGCAGCCCGCGCCCCAGCGTCCGGCAGTAAGCGGTATCCTCCCCCGCGGCATAATACTGGCTCAAGCGCGGCAGCGCGGCCAGCGAGATCGCCACACTGATCAGCCCCAGCGGCATCTGCTGCAGCGTCGTGGCGTTGCTCATCCAGGCGATGCTCTGCGGGCCGGTTCCGCTCGCCAGCCGCCGATCCAACGCCACCTGCAGCACACTCACCACCAACCCGGCGGCAATTGGCGCATACAGCCGCATGATGCGGCTAATCGCAGGGTGTGAAAAGCGGGGTCGCTGCCACAGCCGCACCCCCGACCGTTGCAGGTCCCACGCCATCACCAGGACTTGGGCCGCCGCGCCCGCCACCATGCCGACGACCAGGCTGGTGATCCCCAGCCGCCGCGCCAGCAGCGGCGCAGCCAGCACAATCCCCAGGTTGAAGATCGCAGTTGCCAGGGCCGGAAAGGTGAACCGCTGCAAGGCGTAGAGTATCGCGGTCAGCAGCCCGGCCATGCTGAACAGCCAGACGGCAGGGGCCGTCAGCCGGATCAGGCGCACCGTCAACGCCAGCAGCGCCGGGTCAAAGTCGGCAAACCCTGCGGCCAGCAGCCAAGCAACCTGGGGTGCGGCGATCTCTAGCGCTACCACCAGCAGCGCCAGCCCTAATGAAAAAAGCGTCAGGAGGGTCGCAATCAGATGCGTAAAGAGGGTGCGGCGTTGGCGCGCGTACTCGCTCAACACCGGGACAAGCGCCGCGCTCAACATGCCGCCGATCAGAAAATCGTAAAGAAGCACAGGCACTTGCGCCGCCACACGAAAGGCGCTGACCTCGCCTGTTGCGCCAAAGTAGGTGGCGATGACCATCTCGCGCACCAGGCCAAGCACCCGGCTGGCGGCGCTGCCCAGCGACAGCACACCTGCGCTGCGCGCCAGCCCGCCCGATGCGGGTGCGGCGACCGTTGCTTGCCCTGACTGCTCCTCCACATCCATGACCGACATTGTATCATAGGGGCAGACGGGGAAGGTGAATTGATCAGGGATCAAAAAGAGAAGACCGGCACTTTACAGGCACCGGTCTTCTCAAGGGTGGGGATCAACCCCTGGGCTGATTCAGCTTCTGCCCCGACTCCCCACGCCCAATTCTCCTCCGAGCTATCCTACGCCGGAACCCGCACCGGCTGCGGAAAGACGCGCGGGTCGGCAAACCCAGGATAGGGCTTGCCTTCCAGGTCGGCCAGCCACCTCTCGGCCTGCATGGCCGCTGCACAGCCCTGGCCGACGCTGGTCGCCACCTGCTTAAAGACCTTGTCCATGATCTCCCCGGCGGCGAAGATGCCCGGCACATTGGTACGCATCTTGGTATCGGTGACCAGGTGACCGTCTACATCCAGTTCCAACTTGCCCTGATAGAGTTCGTTGTTGGGCAAGTGACCGATAAAGATAAAGACGCCGTCGGTATCCAACCGGCCTTCCTCGCCGGTCACGGTGTTGACTGTCTTGACGCCCGCTACCTTGCCCTCGGCATCCCCCGCAATCTCGCTCACCACGGTATTCCAGACAAACTCGATCTTGGGGTTGGCAAAGGCCCGATCCTGCAAAATCTTGCTGGCGCGCAGTTCGTCACGCCGGTGGAGCACACGCACGCGCGTGGCGAACTTGGTCAGGAACAACGCTTCCTCCACCGCGCTGTCACCGCCGCCCACCACGATGACATCCTTGCCACGGAAGAAAAAGCCGTCACAGGTGGCGCAGTAGCTGACACCCTTGCCTGTATATTCCTTCTCGCCGGGAACCTCCAAATAGCGCGGGCGCGCCCCGGTGCAGGCAATAATCGCCTTGGTTGCGATCTCGCGGCCATTCGCCGTGCGCACCAAGAACGGATGTTGGTCGACCACGATCTCGGTCACATAGTCGAACTCGATGCGCGTGCCAAATTTCTCGGCCTGCTGCTTCATCTTTTCGACCAGTTCCGGCCCGCTCAACGATTCAGGAAAGCCGGGGTAGTTTTCCACCTCATAGGTGATGCTCACCTGCCCGCCATAGTCGTTTCCGGTGATCAACAGCGGGTTCAAATTGGCCCGCGCCGTATACAGCCCTGCCGTAAACCCCGCAGGCCCGCTGCCGATAATGACTACATTTTCCACATGAGTCCCCATTGCGGCCTCTCCCTGGCTGCCATTGGCGGTCGTGTCTGCATTCGCCATGAACAAATCTCCTCTACTGCTGGTAAGCATAAATGGCGCGCCGCCCGCACTCAGCCGCGCCGCCACGTCACAATCTACAGACCCGGTTCACTATATTTTGCGTAGTGCATTATACGCGTGCGGGGAAACATCGTCAACCTGGCCGGATGCTGACGGATACACCCGAAGATACAGAGGGTCTGCCCAACTCGCCCGCGGACTCCATCACCAGTGTGAGTGCAGCCAGCGCAGCCGTCTCAGCACGCAGGATGCGCGCCCCTAGCGAGACTACCTGCCACCCCCGCTCCGCAGCCGCCTCCACCTCGCCTGAGTCCAGCCCGCCTTCCGGGCCAATCAACAGGCTGATCTGGCGCGGCGCAGGGGTCGCGTGCGCCAATACCGCCCCTAGCCCGGCCCGGTCTGCCGCGCCTTCCCAGGGCAACAGCCGCAGGCCGTCCGCCATCTCAATGGCCTCGTCAAAGGTCACAGGCGGCAGCAGCGTAGGGACAATGCCGCGCTGTGCCTGTTCCGCTGCCTCGCGCAGGATCGACGACCAGCGATCCTGCTTCTTGGCAAGCGCCGCCACAGGACGCACCACGGTGCGGCGGCTGACCACCGGCACAAAACGGGTCACGCCCAGTTCGGTCCCCTTTTGCCAGACCCACTCCAACTTCTC
>CAZYQJ010000702.1:0-3129 GCA_964649925.1 uncultured Litorilinea sp. | reverse complement strand
CTGCTCCTGGCTCAGGCCCGGACGCTCCTGTGGCCTGTGGGCGAGGCGTTGGCACAGGCCGGATACCTGGGGCAGGCGGGCGACGTCTTTTTCCTGGATCTGGCCGAGGCGCGCGCAGCCCTCGATGGGACCGATCTACGCGCGACGGTCGCCGAGCGACGGACCCGTTTCGACCAGGAACGCGGCCGTCGCCATGTGCCACTGGTGCTACTCTCCGATGGCACCGAAGCAGCCATTGCATCGGCTACTAAAGATGCCACTGATGGACAGTTGTGGGGAACCCCAGCTTCGCCCGGCGTCGTCACGGCACGCGCCAGGGTCATTCACGAGCCGGCTGTCGCTCACCTTGAGGCCGGCGAAATCCTGGTTGCCCCGTCCACGGACCCTGGCTGGACGCCGCTCTTCCTCACAGCAGGGGGCCTGGTGATGGAGATGGGGGGTGCAATGTCGCACGGTGCCATCGTAGCCCGCGAATACGGTCTCCCAGCCGTCGTCGCCGTTGCTGGGGCCACCAAGCAGATCGATACGGGAGACTGGATTACCGTCGATGGCAGCGTAGGCACCATTACACTTGCCCAGCAACCCGGTCCCACTGACGGCGGAAAACGGCTCCTATCTTAGGCATGAGTCAGGCGGATAGCTTGCCAGCTAAGCAGATGGTAAAATGCGCTGCGAGGCGCGTGGCCTGCGCAAGGGAGCTGTCACAGACATGAAGACAGAACAACTACGTAGGGAGGAGATATACAGCGAGGTTCAGCCACCCCACTTTGACAGCCTGGAGATAGTGGCGTCGAGTGGTATTTCCCTCCGCTTTTGGCGTCTGTACGCACAGGCGTGGCTCGTCTGTCTCGCGTTTCCCCTTTTTGCGCTGCTGCACATGCCGCTAGCGCTGGTAGAACTGATCCTGGTCCTGTCTGGCATCGCGTTATACGTGGCCTGTTACACCTGGACCATGTGGTCCCATCCAGTGTACAGCGTAGCCCGCAGCCCAACCCAGATCCGGCGTTCACTGATCCTGCTTGCCGGTCTCACCGTACTTGTCCTCGTATTCAGCGTTACATATGGGCCTACCTTTCTCTGGCTGTTGATTGGGATCAGCGCCATGGCCGGGATCACGCTTCCCGTGCGCAGCGCCTTTTGGGCAGTCATGGCATTGACACTCCTCACCCTTTTCGTCGCTATAGGTCTCAGTGGCGGGCTTGCTGCGTCGGACTGGCAGCACATCATTCCACTTGTACTGCTTGTGCGGGGGCTTGGCCTAGACATGTTCGGCCTCGCAAGGTTGTCCAAAGCGCTGCGCGAGGTCCATGCGGCACGCGGCGATTTGGCGCGTCTTGCCGTGACGGAAGAACGGCTGCGGGTCGCGCGTGACTTACATGATCTGCTCGGTCACACCTTGTCCTTGATTGTCCTCAAGAGCGAACTGGCGCGGCGCTTGGCCGAGCAGGATCCGCGGCGGGCAGTTCAGGAAATCTACGAGGTGGAGCGCGTGGCCCGTCAGACCTTACATGAAGTGCGTGAGGCTGTGGCGGGCTATCGTCAACCCAGGCTGAAAAGCGAGCTAGATGGCGCAAGGCAGCTTTTGGATGCCGCCGGGATCGCCTGCCACATCGAACATGCGGCTGGTCCATTGCCCCCTGCCATCGACGCGATCTTGGCCTGGGCTGTGCGCGAGGGTGTGACCAACGTCATCCGCCACAGTCGTGCCCAACGCTGCACCGTGCGCGTGCGTTGTGAATCAGGCCGAGCATGTACCGAGATTACGAACGACGGTACGCTGCCAAATGGTGAAGATCGGTTCCATAGGGCAGGGAGCGGGCTTGCCGGTCTGACAGAACGGGTGTGCGCGCAAGGCGGTCAGGTTGAGGCAGGGCCTATGCCAGGAGCGGACACACCCGGATTCCGGCTGCGCGTGGAACTCCCGATCCCGGACACGTTGACCAGTGGGAAGGGGTCTCTCCCATGATTCGGGTACTGCTGGCAGAAGACCAGGCGATGGTACGCGGGGCACTCGCCGCACTGCTCAGCCTTGAAGGTGATATCGAAGTGGTCGCTGAGATCGCACGCGGCGACGAGGTGGTCCCGGCGGCATTGGCGGTACTCCCCGATGTCGCCCTATTGGACATTGAGATGCCAGGAGGGGACGGGTTGCAGGCAGCCCAGGCCCTGCGCACAGCCGTGCCATCTTGCCGCGTGGTCATGGTGACGACCTTTGGGCGCAGTGGCTATTTGCGCAGGGCACTGGAGAGTGGTGCCGTCGGGTTTCTCCTCAAAGATGCACCCGCGGCGGATCTGGCCGTCGCCATCCGCCGTGTAGTTGCAGGGGAACGAGTCGTGGACCCTGACTTAGCACTGGCGGCCCTCGCCGACGGCGATAACCCTCTCACCCACCGCGAGCGGGCTGTCCTGGCGGCCACCTTGACAGGCGCGGACATCCCCTCCATTGCAGCGCAGCTATCCCTCTCCGAGGGAACGGTGCGCAACTACCTGTCCACGGCAATTCAGAAACTCTACGCGCACAATCGCCTGGAAGCGGCCCGACTCGCCGAGCAGAAGGGATGGCTATAGGCGGGGCATGGCCTCCGATAACCAGCCGGTGACCTCGGCCTGGCTGGGGATGCGCCCGGCGCACACCACCTTGTCGGCCACTACCAGCCCCGGCGTGGACAGGATGTCATACTGCATGATCTCAGTGTAGTCGGTTACCTTGACCAACTCCGCCTCGATGCCCAGCGCCGCCATCGCCTGGCGCGCCACCGCTTCCACCTTCTTACAGTTGGGGCAGCCAGACCCCAACACCTTAATCGTCAACATCTTGATCTCCACAATCTATCTATACAGTATATTGATTCTAATGCCTGGTTCAACGGGTGCAATGCGCAGCCCGGTTCACGACACACCCACGCTGGACGGACGGTTCAGGTTGTGTCGGTTGATCGCCCACAGCGCACCCGCCAGCACGGCCAGCAGCCCCCCCAGCAGGAGTGCGATCCAGCCCAGGCTCATCCCATCGACCCACGCCCCATAGAGCAACCCGGCCAGCGTACTGAAGAGCGCCACCCAACTGACATAGGTCCACGCCTTGCGCCGCCCGATGATGGCCGATATGATCAGGATGCTCTGCAAACT
>CAZYQJ010000701.1:0-3129 GCA_964649925.1 uncultured Litorilinea sp. | reverse complement strand
AACTACCTAACTCAAAACCTGTTACTTGTGCAAGTGCCACCCGGTGCGGCGACGGTCGAGACCCCTATCGGCCCTTTCCCCGTCACCGGGCCGCCCCCGTCACCTGGCAGCTACACGCTGCTGATCCGGCCTGAAGCGGCCCGGTTGGCCCAGCCCGGAGAGACGCCCGCCGCCGGATGGGGATTTCAACCCGCCGCGCAGGCCGAGGCTGTATTGCTGCGCGCCGAGATGGTCACCTGCACCTACCACGGTCGCGAATACCGCGTGCAGGTGCGCGTGCCCGGCTCTCCCCATCCCATCGAATTGAGCTTTGACCTGCCTGCCTTCCAACGCAGCGCGCCCGGCCAGGGCCTGGCGGCCAACGAACTCCCCGCACCCGGCGCGACGATTGAACTGCTCATCTACCCAGAACTGACTACGCTGCTTACGCTCAACGTGCCAGGCCCAAAGTAGTGTCCCGGCGCCACAAACAGTGCCCGCTAAATACCGGCTGGGCCAGCCTCTAGGCTGGGGCCGCTGTAGACTGCGCTCCAACGGCTCCAGTCCGATTCCGCATGGACAACCAGCGTGGAGATCGGCGCGGCCTGCGCCACCTGTTCGGCGATATCGACATAGTAGTCCACCGGCGTATGTACCGAGGGGGCATGTGCGCCCAAGACCAGCAAGTCTGCCGGACGACCGCCCAACGCTTCGCCGGTGACCGCCAGCAGTTCTTCGTTGATCAGCCCTTCACGCACGACCAGTTCATGCGGAATCCCCGCATCGGCCAACAGTTCCCCGGCCTCGCGCAGCCGCGCCAGACCCGGCTCAATTTTTGCCCACCGCTCATGCGCCATCCACTCCGTCTCCCCCACTACATCACCATAGATCAGAGGTAGTTGGGAAACGACATGCACCAGCGTTACCTGTGCGCCAAACGCACGCGCCAACAAGGCCGTCAGCCGGATGTCGTGCTCTGTTTGCGGTCCTCCCGAAACCCCCATCACAATGCGTCGAATGGTATCGCTTTCTGACCGAGCGATCCAGATCGTCGCCGGAGCCTCATGCACCAACTGCCCAATCCGCGACCCCAGGATCATCCGCAACAGCCCCGGACGGTCGGCAGGCGGCGTGATCACCAAATCATATGATTTCTGGCTGCACGCACGCGCAATATCCATTTCCGGCGCGCCAGTTGCGGGCAGACGCTGCGCTGAGCGCAACGGTGGCGTCGTGCGATCCAACGCCAGGCTGTCGGCAGCGGTCACCAGGACATCCACTGAGAAATCAAAGGCGCCCATCAACATCGTCAATGTTTGCGCCAATCTAGCCGCATAGCGCGCATCCCAATAAAGCAATACTTGCATCATCCCAGACCTTAGAAAAGTAGCAGCAAAAGCGGAATGCCCACAGTGAGCGCTACAAACAGCGCCAGGCTCCGGTTGTCCTTCACGATCCACTGCAACATGCGGTTCATCGCGCGTTGATACGGGGCGTAGTTCGTCGCCAGGATCAGAATCGAGAACAGGCTCACTGTCGCCATTTCCACGAGCACGATGGTGAAGGCGCGCGGCGTGCTCAAGAGCAGCGACGCAACCAGAGTATCGATGAAGGTGGTAATGTTGGCCCCCATGATATAAGGCACGATATTCTCTCGCCGCACAAAGCCGCGTGAGGTCAGCGGGACGAGCAGCGTAAGCGATACCGACACAGAGAGTGTGATACTGGTGAACAACGCGCCCACCCCAAACATGACAAGCGGGCGATAGACGACGTTCGCCACATTGCCAAAACGGGAGTTCTCTGGGTCTACATCCGGGAGCACCAGATCAAACAGTTTGAACGCACCCAGCAAGACGCCGATCCCGATCAAAAACACGCCCCAAAACGGCAGCCATGCCTCTATCCGCGTGACAATCGGGCCGAACAGCGTGTCGATGATCGACGACAGCGCTGCTGGTGTGTCAAAACGAATACCATCGAACCAGCCATTGACCAGGATGAAATAGCCCAGCACCAACGCCGGAAGGTAAATCGAGGCTGTGACCAAAAAGGCCAGCACCCCCACTGCGATGCTTGCTACCCGGCTTTGCCCGCGCAGGTGGTATAGAAACCCGACAAACAACACAATGAAGCTTGCACCTAGCCGGGAACCGACCAGCATCCCCAACGTAGCTGTGTCGCTGATTACACCCGAGCTGTACAGGCTCAACGAGATTGCTGCCACAGGCGAGCCGCTAAGTACCAGATAAGCCCCTATCCATCCAAAGCCGATGGCCGTATGCAGGCTGTCTACGGCCATCCGCACCAGCACTGGCTCCAGCCCACGCGCGCCCGACTTCAGCAATTCCAATGCCAATATAAAGAGGGCCAGCCCAGCGACTGCCTGGACGGCCCTTACAATACGGCGTGCCGTCGTGTTCAGTGAAGTCCTCCCCTAGGGGGCAGGCACCAAAAGGGTCTGCTGGCTTGTATTGGCAGCCGCCCAGGCTTGCGTTCCATCGTCAAGCTGGACAAACCACCAGACGATAGTATCTGAATCGCCCTGCGTCGTGCGCGGGCCGCCAATGATAGTCGCGGCCTCGCCATCGCTCATCGCGCCGACGACCTCACCCGCATCGGCGCCTGGCTCACTACGCAGCGCCAGTTGTAATCCCGGAACAATCGCCACCCGCATCCCAATGCCCAGGTCCGCCCGCGCATTGCGGCTGGGGGCAAGTTCGCCCGCGGGGCTGCTCGCTGGGTCAGAGGCCGCTGAACCTTCGCCTTCCACGACGGCCGCCTGTCCAACCGCTCCCTCTTGCTGGGAGACATTGAGCAATGCTGCCCCCTGCGCGTCGGGAGAGGTCGTTGAGGCGGCGACATTGGGCGGCTGCGGGGTCGCTTCGGATGCACCGGTCACCTCACCACCCCCTGGGCGGACGAGGAACAACACCAGCCAGATCAACGCGGCCAGCGCAACCAACGCCAGCCCCCCCGCAGCAAAGGGTTGCCAGCGCACAGGCCTGGCATCGTGCAGTCGTTCCCCTGGCGGCGCAAGCCGCACATCCATCGCCTCGCGCAGTTGCTGCGTCTCCAAAATGCGCAGCGGAACCGGGTCAACTCCCACATACCCTTCTTGCAACACCAGTCGCGACTGACGCACCGCCG
>CAZYQJ010000700.1:0-3145 GCA_964649925.1 uncultured Litorilinea sp. | reverse complement strand
TGCCCTACACGGGTTTCCACCGTTTCCACACGGTGATGGCCGAGGATAGCTGCGTCAACATCGTCGCGCCGCTGATCGACACGATCCTGCCCCTGGTCCCAGGGCTGACGGAGAAGTTAGAACAGGGCATTGACGTCTTGGATCTGGGCTGCGGCCGCGGCCATGCCCTGCTGCGGCTGGCCCAAACCTTTCCCAAGAGCCGCTTTGTGGGGCTAGATTTCTCCGCCGAAGCGATCAGCGCAGCCCAGGCCGATGTCCAATCTCTGGGGCTGACCAACCTGGTCTTCCGGCTGCAGGACGCGGCCGCGCTTGACGAGCCGCGGCGGTATGATCTGATCATCACCTTTGACGCCATCCATGACCAGGCCCAACCACTCCGCGTGCTGCAGAATATCGCCCACGCCCTGAAGCTCGACGGCGTCTATCTCATGCAGGATATCGCCGCGTCGAGTCATGTTGAGCAAAACCTCGACCACCCGCTTGGCCCAGTCCTCTACACCCTCTCGACCATGCACTGCATGACCGTCTCGCTGGCCTCTGGGGGTGAAGGGCTGGGGACGATGTGGGGCAGGGAAAAGGCGTTGGAACTGCTCCGCCAGGCAGGGTTCACGCATACGGACATGCGCCAACTGCCGCACGACATCTTCAACGACTACTACATCTCGACCCTATAACACCATGAGCGGAGGGAAAGGGGCCGCGCTGGCGCATGGCGCGGCCCCTTTCCCGTTGAAGGAGGCATTCACATGATTCAATTTCGTACTGTCACCCTGAACAGTGTAGCGATCCATTACGCCGAAGCGCCCGGCCCCAGCCCGGCCCTGGTCATCGTCCATGGGCTGAGCGGTTCTCATGCCGAATTTCTGCACCTCGTCCCTGAACTGGCAAAGCAGGCGCATGTCTACCTGATCGACCTGCGCGGGCATGGGCTGTCAGGCCGCGCCGAGAGCTACCAAGTTGCGGACTATACGCGGGACGTGGCCGCTTTTGTGCGCCAGGTCGTGAGCAAGCCCGTTGTGCTGGTCGGGCATTCGCTGGGCGGGTTGATCGCCATTTGGCTGGCCGCGCACCAGCCCGACCTGCTGCGCGGTATGGTCTTGGTTGACCCCGGTCTCTATCTTCTGGAAGGATCACGCTTTGCCCAGTCGGAGTTTGGCACGTACTTTGCAGGGCTGTACAACTACCTGGCTCGCTATCACGCCAACGGCGCATCGCTCGACGACATGATCGCCTATGTCGGCCAATCGCCGCTGACGGGCGACCAGGTCTTGCTGGATGTCGCCGGGCTGGAAGCGGTCCAGGAACGTGCGGTTCAGCTTCACCAGCTAGACCCTGCCGCCCTGGAGCCAGCCCTGGCAGGCACCCTGCTCGGCGCGGAGACAGTAGACGGCCTGTTGGCGCGGGTGCGATGCCCTGCCCACTTGCTGGCGGCACAGGTTGAATTGGGCGGCGCGCTGCCGATAGCCCACCTGCAGCGTGTCGTGGCGCGGGTGCCTCACTGTACCCACGCCGTGATCAAAGGCGCCGGTCATGACATTCACCTGGCACAGCCTGCGGCGTTCCTGCGGGAGGTGACACGCTTTGCGCAAGCCGTGGCTGCATGATCAGCCCTGCGGGCGCATAGCCGATATTTGACATTTTGAGCGCACAATCAAGAGAATAGGACCGTCAAGAAGCAAGAGGAGGCAACTCGATGGCATTGACGGTTGGCTGGCTGGTATAGCAGTTGCGGGCAAGCTTGCCCGCTTGGCCGGGTAATCGCCAAGGGAAGCACACGACCTGATCGCTCATTTGGAATGCCTGCACTGGAAGGAACACCATGATCGAATACTACGCAACCCCAGCCCGATCACGAATCCCGGCGTCTACGCCCACCTATTTGACGATCTGCCAACCGACCTCGCCGGTATCTCGCAAGTGGCACAGGGATTGGTCTATCACTATACGGCCGACCAGCACGTCTTTGGCTATGTGCCGCCCAAAGATCGCCTGCCGGAGATCGACACTCGGTATATGGAGAAAATACTGGCCCGCCTCATGGAGATGGATGACCGCCCGCTCACCGAGCCACGCGCCTTCGAAAACCGGCTGGTGGGCTGTTGTCGCGACTTTGCCCTCCTGACTTGCGCCATCCTGCGCCATCAAGGGCGACCTGCCCGTTTGCGCTATGGTTTTGCAGCTTACTTTTCCGCAGGCTATTGGGGTGATCACGTCGTGGTGGAAACTTGGAATGGAGATCGCTGGCAACGCTTTGACGCTCAAATCCCGGCCAGCGACCATTGGGGCTTTGATGTGCTCGACATGCCGCAAGCGTCGTTTGCAACTGGCGGGCGTGCCTGGCAAATGTGCCGCAACGAAGGGGCCGATCCGCTGCGCTTTGGCCTGGGGCCAGATGTCCTCGATGTGCGCGGGTGGTGGTTCGTCCGGGGGCGATTGCAGTTGGATGTAGCAGCCCTCAACAAGCAGGAGATGCTCTGTTGGGATCAGTGGGAGGTTGGAGCCGGAGTAGGTATGGAGGAAGAAACGCTGCTTGATCAGGCGGCAGCCCTGTCGGTGAAGCCAGACAGCACTGACCTGCGTGCGTTATACGAGCAGGACGCACGCTTGCAACTGCCATCTACCGTCAATTGCTACAGCCCGGCTGTGGGACCCCATTTGGTTCGCGTACATCGATAATTTGGGGTTCCTGCACCCCCGCCATTGGCTTGACACCCACGGGGCATTGTGGTACGCTCTCTCCAACGGCGTTATCTGTGATGCGCCCCTTGCAAGAGTCGAACGATAGAAACAAGTAGCTGAGGATTACCGAGCGTGACGATGCGGACAGCCAACCAGGCACTGGTGAACCGAGTGGGGATAGCCTGACGCGCTGCCGGTAATTCATACTGAATTCAACAGCCACGGCCACAGGCGTTTCCCGCCCGTGGCCGTTTTTATTTGCCAGGTCTGGCTGTCCAGCTTCAAAGCGCAACGCGGCGCAGCGGACAACCAGGCGGTAGATCGATAACGGTCACGGGGATCAAAGCCCGTGGCCGTTTTCATTGTTGGAGACATCGATGCGAAAACTGTTGACCTTTCTAGAGTTTAATGAAAGGATTAATAAAATTAAGTGGACTTATAGAAGTGAATGGGCCACCAAGTTGTG
>CAZYQJ010000699.1:0-3148 GCA_964649925.1 uncultured Litorilinea sp. | reverse complement strand
ATCGCCGGCACGATCTCACGCTGATAGCGTTCCTTGAGGCGCGGCGTCGGTCGTGGTTCTTGTCCGTTCTCACTCATCTGTTTTCACTCCTTGCCCGCAGACGCCGACGTGTCCGGCGCCAGGTCAGGCTAGCGGTTGATCGCACACCCGGCCAGCCCAAGCGGGAGCACACTAGCTCCTGGGCTTGGGCAGCGGGTCGCCGGTTCGCCGGTCGATCCGCACCTTTTCACCGTCGTTTGCCACTTCGTAACCGGCGCGCACCGGGCGGCCTTCCGTGCCCACCAGCAGCACATTGCTGATATGGATGGGCGCTTCCTTCTCGATCCGCCCTGCCTGGGTACGCACATTGGGGGTGCGGCGCTGGTGCTTGACCACCAGGTTCGCGCCCGACACAATCACATAGACCCGGTTGGGGTCATAGCGACCCTGCTTGTCCTTCTTGCGGATCACTTGCTGCACCGTCCCGCGGTGTCCCTTGTCATCCCCAGAGATAATCTCGACGGTGTCGCCTTTTTGAATCTTCATTGATCGCCTCCTACAGCACTTCCGGCGCCAACGAGACAATCCGCATATAGCCGCGCTCGCGCAGTTCGCGCGCCACAGGCCCAAATATGCGTGTCCCGCGCGGGATGTGATTGTCATCCACAATCACCGCCGCGTTTTCATCAAACCGGATATAGCTGCCGTCCTGACGGCGCAGAGGCCGCCGGGTCCGCACAATCACAGCGCGTACGATGTCACCCTTCTTGACATTGCCCGTCGGGGTGGCGGACTTTACGGTCGCCACGATCTCATCGCCGACAGCAGCATAACGTCGGGTGCTGCCCCCCTTGACACGAATGGTCAAGAGTTCTTTTGCTCCGGTGTTGTCGGCTACTTTGAGCCGGCTTTCCTGTTGAATCATGCTACCACCCTGGGCCTTAGATGAGATCGTCGACGAGTACAGACCGTTCGAGAATCTCTTGCACGAAGAATCGTTTTTCCTTGCTGATGGGGCGGCACTCACAAATCCGCACCACATCCCCCATCTTCGCCTCGTTATTCTCGTCGTGAGCCTTATACTTCTTGCTCACCTTGATCACCTTCCCATACAACGGATGGCGAGTCGTCCGGTTGACCGTGACCACCACGGTCTTGTCCATCTTGTCGCTGGTGACGGTGCCGACTAATGTCTTGCGTTGCTCACGCATTGCCTCTTCTCCTATTGTACTTCGCCGGCCAGCTCACGCTCGCGCTGGAGGGTCTTGATGCGGGCAATCTGCCGCCGCACCTCTTTCATCCGCGCCGTATTCGTGAGCTTCCCCGTCGCCCGTTGGAACCGCAGGTTGAACAACTCCTGATAGGCGTCATCCAACTGGTTGAGCAGTTCCGCATCGGTTTTTGATCGTAGTTCACTTATTGTCATCAGTGCATCTCCTCCCGCACCTTCGGCAACGCGACCTGCCCGTTAGCCTGCGGTATGTTCCTCGCGGCTGACAAACTGTGTCTTCATCGGCAGTTTGTGAGACGCCAGACGCAACGCTTCACGCGCCTGATCCTCACGAACCCCGGCCATCTCGAACAGGATGCGGCCCGGTTTGACGCGCGCCACCCAGTGATCCACATTGCCTTTACCGGAGCCCATGCGGGTCTCTGCGGCCCGTTGGGTCATCGGCTTATCAGGAAAGACACGGATCCACAGCTTGCCGCCACGGCGGATATAGCGCACCACGGCGCGGCGGGCCGCCTCGATCTGGCGGCTGGTCACCAGCATCGGCTCGGTCGCCTGCAGCGCATACGTACCAAAGGCGACCGTATTGCCCCGCTGCGCCATTCCGGTCAAGCGGCCCCGGTGCATCTTGCGATATTTAACACGTTTTGGCATCAACATGATTTACGCTCCATCTAGGCCCAGCCCGGCTTAGGCCGCGGCGGCCGCGGTATAGCGGGCATGGTATTCCTCACCCGGCATCACCTCGCCGTGGTAGATCCACACCTTGACGCCGATCACGCCGAAGGTCGTGTTCGCCTCCGCCGTGCCATAGTCAATGTCGGCGCGCAGCGTATGGCGCGGGATCTGCCCTTCGCGTACCGTGTCGACGCGGCCCATCTCACTGCCGCCCAACCGGCCCGCCACCGTGATCATGATACCCTGGCCCCCGGCGCGCATCGTCTTTTGCACGGCCTGTTTCATGGCGCGCTTCCAACTGATGCGCCGCTCCAACTGCTCGGCCACGCTCTCCGCCACCAAATAGGCATCCAACTCCGGTTTGGCGATCTCACGCACGTCGATCTTGACCTTCTTCTGGGTCATCTCCTGGAGCTTGGTGCGCAGCGTGTTGACGCTGGCCCCCTTGCGCCCGATGATCACCCCTGGCCGCGCCGTGTCGATGATGATATGCACCTGGTTGGGCTGCCGCTCAATCTCAATGCTGCTGATCCCGGCCTTGGGCAACTCGGCACGCACCAACCGGCGGATCTCGCGATCTTCTGCCAACTGGGCGTTATAGGTCTGACCATCGGCAAACCAGCGGCTCTTATGCTCTTTGATGATTCCGAGACGGAATCCTCTTGGATGTACTTTGCGACCCACGCGATCCTCCTCGTCCTATTGCTCCGCAACACGTTCTTCCAGCACCACCGTAATGTGGGACGAACGGCGGATCCAGGGCTTAAAACGGCCCCGCGCGCCAAAGCGTCGCCACCTGCGTCGCGGCGCCTCATCGGCCACAATCTTGGCGATGTACATATCCTCTGCTTCCAACCCGAAGTTTTCAGTCGCGTTGGCGAGCGCGCTCTTGATTGTCTTGGCAACCACCTTGGCTGCCGACTGCGGCATGTACTGGAGCAGCGTCAACGCTTCCTCCGCCTGTTTGCCGCGCACTTCATTCACCACCAACCGAGCCTTCTGCGGGCTGATCCCGGTGAACTTGGTTACCGCCTGCACTTCCATGATCTTCCACTCCCTTCTGGCTTCGCGTGCCTAGCGCCGTGCACGGGTGGTCTTTTCGGACCGGACGTGGCCACGGAAGAGACGGGTGGGCGCAAACTCACCGAGCTTGTGCCCCACCATGTTCTCCGTAATGTAGATTGGAACATGGCGACGCCCATCATGGACAGCCAGCGTGTGCCCCACGAACTGCGGGAAGATCGTCGAGGCGCGCGACCA
>CAZYQJ010000698.1:0-3152 GCA_964649925.1 uncultured Litorilinea sp. | reverse complement strand
TGGCTCACCAGGGCGTTGACCTGGGAGGCCATGCCTCCCCCTTGACCGCTGCCCAGCAACGCATTGTTGGAGAGGGCGCGCAAGGAGATATCCCAGGTAGGCAACTCGACTTGGCTGAGGATCAGGATCAAAGCGGCGACGGCCAGCACTGAAAGATGACCTGCCAGCCGCATCGGGGTGACTTGGTCGGAAAAGGTTTTACTAACCTGTCGCTGCAACCGCTGCACCCATGTCTCGACAATCGGCTGGGCCGGAATCGGTTGGTGAAACCAGTCCGCACCGGCAAGGGGTGCAGTCTGGGCGGTGAGCATACCTGATTGGGAAGTGGCTCGAGGAACAGTGTCGAGATGAGGGTTTGGCGTAATATGGGTTTCGGACGAACTATATGGCTGCTGCAGAAAGCCTGGATACTCCCGGTCACTTGGACGCTCTGGCTTGTGCCTTCTTGGGCCAAGAGCGTCTCCAAATGCCGAGTTCGCATCTGCTGACATAGATGTTGTTCTCCATGCTGCGACGATTTAGAGGGGCAAGGGCATCATTACGCTGTTGCAGTTTCATCATTGGTTTAGCTCAACGTTTGAGATTCCTGTCTGCTCCCTACTATGCAGCGGATTATAGCACGCCGTGATCGGCTTGCAAAGCGACTATTGGCGTATCCGGGCACAAATGGGGCTGTTTTCTTGCGCTGGAGAACGAACGTCAGCTTTACGTAGGGTGGGCGTAGAGAAATGTGGTTGATCAGAACAGCCCGCTGCTTGCAACCAAGCAGCGGGCTGTGGGAAAACATGGCATCGATCTATCGATAGTTTACCGCTTTGTGAGCGTATCGAGAAATTCGCGATTGTCGCGTGTGCGGCTCAGCCGCTCGATGATGGGCAGGATGGCCTCGTTGCCGCCGCCCATGGCGTCGATCATGCGGCGCAGGGTGTAGACCTTGGCAAGCGTCTCTGCATCCAGCAGTTTCTCCTCTGCGCGCGTGCCGCTGCGCTCGATGTCGAAGGCCGGGAAGATACGGCGCTCGGCAAGCTTGCGGTTGAGGTGCAACTCCATGTTGCCGGTTCCCTTAAATTCCTCATAGATCACGTCGTCCCTGCGGCTGCCTGTGTCCACCAGCGTGGTGGCAATAATGGTCAGGCTGCCGCCCTCCTCGATGTTACGCGCTGCGCCAAAGAAGCGTTTGGGCGGGTAGAGCGCGGCAGGGTCAATACCACCGGAGAGCGTGCGGCCAGAGGGCGGTACCGTCAGGTTGTAGGCACGCGACAGGCGTGTGATGCTGTCCAGCAGGATCACGACATCCTTTTCGCTTTCCACCAACCGCTTGGCTCGCTCTAGCGCCATCTCGGCCACGCGCACATGGTTTTGAACCGGCTCGTCGAAGGTGCTGCTCACCACCTCGGCCTCTACCGAACGATCCATGTCGGTGACTTCTTCAGGGCGCTCGCCGATCAGCACCACCATCAGATGAATGTCTTTGTAGTTGGCGGTAATGCCATTGGCGACGCGCTTGAGGATCGTCGTTTTACCGGCCTTGGGCGGGCTGACGATCAGACCACGCTGGCCGCGACCGATGGGGGCCAGGAGGTCAATCATGCGGGTGGAGATGACGTTGGCGCGTGTTTCCAGGAGCAGTTGTTCGTTGGGGAAGATCGGCGTGAGTTTGTCAAAGACAGGGCGGCGTTTGGCCTCTTCTGGGTCCAGCCCGTTCACCGCTTCGACTTTGAGCAGCCCATGATATTTCTCAGTATCCTTGGGAGGGCGTACCTGCCCGATGACGAAGTCTCCTGTGCGCAGCCCAAACCGGCGGATCTGGCTTTGGCTGACATAGACATCTTCTGGCCCTGGCAGCAGGTGATCACTGCGCAGAAACCCGATCCCATCTTGGACAATTTCCAGAATACCGCCGCCAAAAATGAAGCCCTGACGTTCGGCATTGGCCCGTAGCAGGCGCATGACCAGGTCATACTTTTTGAGCCGTGTGTACCCGCTGATCTCCATGGTGCGTGCAATCTCCCGCAGCTCGTCTAAGTTGAGCGCATCTAGCTGGGAGATGGTCATGGTAAGAAGTTGCTCAGACATGTGATTTTTTCCTTGAAATTCCGATTCCCGTGTTGGGTCTGTTTTTCTCTGGTAAGCGCGCGGCATGACACCCTTTAACGGGGGACTCATACCTGCACGGAAAAGGTTTGTCCAATGGTCTCATTGGACAAGACGTATAAAGCGAGCAATTAGTTATTGTCTAGTTTATGCGTGTCTAGGTGCGTGGATCCGTTGGGAGGTACTATTACATTTCTACATCAACATGTACATGTTCGGTATGCACGACAAGCGAACTACACAACGAACGATTGAAAATTAGCGCGGAATGATAGTGAGCAATACGGCTGCAAGGGCTTTGGGTTGCGGCGTTGCAACCTCCGCTGAAAGCCTCCACCCGAACCCATCCCCCGAGGGGGCGGTAACTTACATACCTGCTAGTGATTGAGACTCGCCTTCTAGAGTTGTTGCGGATGCGCTGTGTAGGCCACTTGTTGAGGTGCAGATGGACTCAGCCCATGTTAAGGGCAGACAAGGCATCCCACACGCTGCCTATCACGCGGGCAGCTACTGGCGTGCCAACACGGCAATAGTCTGCACAGGTCGGTGGATGGCGGATGTGCGTGGTACCTAGCGGACGGATGGGCTATAAGCAATACACACTGAGGGTTACCATGCGAGAGATAGGGGCCTCAACCCTCTGGCCATTATATCAACCCTTTGTGTTGGCGTCAACTGTGAAAAACCGCTATTTAGATCTGGAAATAGATAGAACTGAGATGGGCAAGCTGTGCGTCGCAGAACACAACGCTCGTCATCTGAGATTGCGCCTGCGACGCACTTAGTGTACCTGCAATCAGGCCGGCTGAATGTAATCTACTGTCGCATTTTTATTGCAATGCGCTGCGGGTGTTACCACTCCCAAACTCCGGCGAGCTCCCTCAACGCTTCCACATCCAACAACGTAATTCGGCGGTAGCCTAGTTCCACCAGCCCTTGACGTTTGAAGTCACGCAGGATGGCGCTAACGGTCTCCCGGTAGGTTCCCAGGTGATCTGCCAGGGATTGGTGGCTGATGCCTTTAATCAATCCGGCCTGGTTGTCACTCAAGTCCAGCA
>CAZYQJ010000697.1:0-3154 GCA_964649925.1 uncultured Litorilinea sp. | reverse complement strand
CAACCGAGGTGCTCGAAGGCATCTTGGTTCGCGACTGGCCTGTGTCAGCGCCAGCTGTTCAACCGGCTCCCATCTCACCCTAACGCCGACTCAGTGTAAGATGACAAATACAGGCGGAGCGTGTGATGGTGCGCCAGCGGCCTCGAACCGCCAAGGGCATGGTCTTTGTCTTGCTTGAAGATGAGAGCGGGCTGCTCGATTTGGTGGTGCGTCCTGACGTCTATGCCAGGGTGCGCGTGACCTTGCGCGACCAGCCGTTGGTGGTGGTTGAAGGGCTGGTGCAGCGCGCCGGTACAGTCGCCAATGTGCTAGCCATTCGGTTGCGCCGCTGGTGCAATAAGCAATGAGATGAACGACTATGCTGACTGCGCAGCACGCCGATCCGGCGTGACCCGTTATCGGTAGACGACAGGCAAGTGGAGCAAGTAGGAAGGGGGGCTGTAAAGGAGGTCAGACGAAAGACGGCTTTCCCGCCCCTCTGCGTCCAAACTGCTCAAGGCGAGGGTGTAGGCTGTTGGGCCGTCGAGGAAATCGAGATCTAGTTGTTGTGTCGCCCCCAGCACCCGCCGTTCGTTGAAATACCCTGACGCAGCGCCAATATAAAGCTGATACCCTGCTGCCGAGCCGCGCCATGTCAGTTGTGGTTCACCCCCCTCTGCCGAAACGATCTTCAGATCAGACAGGGGCATCCCCACCGGGGCGAAGGGCAGCGCACCCCAGTCTTCCCCTGTACGTGCGCCCCTGCCTACAGCGGGCGACCCGGCATAGAGGCGGTAATCGCCCTGCTGCACATCCACAAACAGCGGATCCTGGTAGAGGTTACCCGGATGCTGGCCAGGCGCATCGTCGTTGGCCCAGAGCAAGTTGTCGCGGGTCGTAACGCCACTCCCGAGCGCCAAGCCGCCCGCACGGTGATGAGCGATGATGTTGTATTCGATGCGACTTCCCACTGCATCCACCTGGATACCTAGGCGGTTGTCTACGATCGTATTATAGGTCAGGGACAGCGCAATCCCCTGGCTGAGGATCCCGGTTTCCGTGTTGTGATCAACGATGTTTCCGCGGATGCGTGTGCTGCTCCCGGCGTTGCACGGCTGAGACGCGCAGGAGATACTAATCCCCACAGTGGCCTGCGAGATCCGGTTGTGGCGTAGGGTCAACTCCCCGTCCGTTGTGGCAACGATGCCCTCGCCGCCTCCGGCTGCGCCCAAAACCCACACGCCCTCCAGCCTGCTGCCTGCGCGCATTATGACCACCGGTTGACCTTGCACGCCTTGCAGCTTTGTGCGCTGCCAGCCAGCACCGAGCAGCGTCACCTCTTCCCCCAGTGTAATGTTCTCGTGATAGGTGCCAGCGGCGACTGAGAGGGTGTCGCCAGGCCGTGCCTGGGCAAGTGCCTCCCCAATGGTCTTGAAGGCCCGCTCGGCGCTGCTGCCGTCGCCGGACGTAACCACCGCGCCATCGACGTAGAGTGTCCGGTTGCGGATGGGGCCGTACATCTCCTCCTGGGCAGGCCAGCGCACGACGTGACCCGGACCATACTCAAAGCGAAAGAAGTAGGTGTGTGCGCCTGTCATTGTGAAGGGCAGCTGTAGGCGGTAGGTTCCGTGAAAAGGCCGACCCGTCGAGAGGCTGAGGGTGTGGGGGTGGCCATTGACGATTGCTTGCGCTTGGGTGGGCGCATCGCCTTCAGCTGAATAGAAGTTGACATGGTACACCACTTCCGGTTCGGCTGCCGTCTGCTCGACTGTGGCCACGCCCCAGGCGATCACCGGCGGCACCACCCCCGGACGCCCGCACAAGACCTCGGTCACCTGGCCGTGACTCCAGCGGGCATCATACGTGTGACCCATCCCAAACTCGACCAAATCCCCCGCGAGCATGTTTTCCCGGTGACCGGTGCTGTCCAAGAACGCCTGATTGGCGCGCTGCATGGCAAGCGGCCCTTGCCCCGCTTCGACCAGGTTTTCGCTACAGCCGCCCGTGTACCCCACTGCGGCAGCACGTTCACTGGGACAACGACCGATCAGGTCACAGTGGCCAAACTGGAAGTCTGCATTGAGGATCGACTGGCTGTGCGAGCGCGCTGAGTAAGCAAGCAGTGGGTGATAGGCAAGCGGCGGGACCGGCGCATAGTCAGGATAGCCGAAAGCGGCCGGAGCGGCGCGCGCCTCGTTGACTAGCACCATCAGGTACTGCTCATCTAGGCTGGGGACCTGCGTGAAAGTCGATGTAAATGCTTCATTGCTGTAGTCTGAGTAGCCGTCGCCGTTGCGGGCGCGCAGCCGGTACCAGTAGGTCTCACCGCCGCGGTCGGGCGTATCGGTATAGCTGACGGAATTGGCTGGGAGCACGGCGATTTCGGCATACGCGGTGCTGGTCATGCCTTGGGCGCGCTCAATGACAAAGTTCGTCTCGTTGGTGACTGTATCGGTCCACTGTAGCCGGACTGTACGGTCGGGAAAGGCTCCAACCTGGAGTCCAGCCGGGGCGGTCAGCGGGTAGGTGACGCGAGGCGGTATGCTGCCGGTCCACTCAAAGCGGTAAATGTCCCACTGGTGACCGCGCGTGTCCTGCCAGACGACGGTGGATCCGCTGACGGCGGGGTTGGTCTGGGGCAGACTGCTGTCGGTCACGGCAAAGGTTTTGGCCTGGTCCAGCACATGTAGATAGATATCCCAGGAGATTATGTCGCGCTGGCTCTGAAAGGCCACCAGCCCGTTGGCGACAACAGCCTGTTCTTGATGGCCAGGGGCTGTGACCAGGGGGAATTCGCTCTGGGTTGCCAGGTCATAGCCATAGATATCCCAGTCTCCCCCTTGGATATTTTGCCAGACGACGAGGTTGTCCATGGCAGAGACATCAGGCAAACGTCGTCCACTGGTGTAGGTCAACGGCCGGGTCTGCTGCGTGCGTAGGTCATGCAAATAGATGATTTCCGCTTCATCCCACCAGACGACATAAGGCCAGTCGATGCGCGGGTCCTGCTGCCAGCCGGGGGCATCGCTGATCACGAACTCGCGGGCGGCGGCGATGTCATAGCCATAGATGTTCGGGTCTTCTGCGCCTGCGCGGAAGTCGGCCCAAACGACGACCCCACCTGAGATGTGCGGCGTCATAATATCGGTGTGCCGCTCGGTGACAGTAAAGGTTT
>CAZYQJ010000696.1:0-3156 GCA_964649925.1 uncultured Litorilinea sp. | reverse complement strand
AATAGCTGTAGGTGCGCTGTTCGCCATCTTCGGCTTCCCAGATCAACGCAAGTTTGTTCTTGCGCCAGCTTTTGATGTGGCGGTCGAGCGCATTGTGGACGATGTTGGTCTTGCCGTCGGCAAACCAGCGGAAAAAGGGGCGGTTGCCGTCGTCCAGCACTTGGGTATAGGGTTCGTACCAGTCGATCAACTCGCGGGCCTGGTCATCCCAAAAGGCGAGGGGCTTCTGGCTTGCCATCTCGCGCAGCTCCATGTAAGTGGGATGCTCAAGACTGTCTATCACTTCCTGCGATGGGGAAAAGACCTCGCTCTTGGAAGCAGTGGTGTCAAAAACCTCGGACATAGTGTTCCTCCTCTGGGGCGCATGACTCAGATGACGTCTAACGGAGCGTGGACGCGACAGGCCCAGCTAGGCTGAATCCTGCCGAAGCCATAGCGGCCTGCCCAGCCTTTGGGCTGTGAGCCGCCCTAGAAACCACAGTCAACAAGGGAAAATCTGTAAATCCGATCAGGTAACCTTCGGCGCGGGCGAACGGGTCTGCCCTGCTGCCGGATCTGCACATTCACCTGAGCGGCTGCGTATGGCCGATTTTACTCTACGCAATGAGCCTGGTCAAACAAAGAGTCGGTCTAGACAAGCGTCACGGGCATATCTAAGAATTTACCGTAGCGCTGCGCGGCGGCGGCGAAGGCATCCTGCTGCGCTGTGTTCCAGGGTTCAAACGGCGCAGGCTGAACGGCCAACCTCCCTTTGTCGGCGCGGCCCGCCCAGCGACCGATAGCCCGGCCTTCGTATACAATCACAGTGTCAAGCACGGCACTGCCCATCTGCCCGGCATAGTCCGGATTCAAAATGGCGGCGCGGTCTTTGTACCCTACCGTATACTCGTCAAAGGCCGGGAGCAGCAGCGCCGTGGCGGCCAGGCGGCCTCCCGCCGCGGGCGTACCCGCGTGCCAATAGGCCGTGCCGTCTATCACTTCTTGCTCAAGCTGCCCCTCTACTAGGGCGAGGCCTGCCTTGACATCGGCCTGCGTCAGCCCTGACCACCAGGCGCAATCGCGCACGGTCGCGGGGCCGTGACTGGTGAAATAGCGCAGCGCCAATTCTGCCAGGGCTTCATCGCGATCCAGCGGCTTCGTCTGGGGCACACGATCATCGAGCAGTGCATAGGTGAAATGCTTGCCGCGGCGCGCACCGCTGCAGATGACCCCCTCCAGTTCGGCGTGCATGACCAGGTGGCTGAGCCGCAGCCCTTCGGTGGCGATGCCCGCCTGGTTCAACGCGGCGGCCAGTTCGGGCCGGGTCAACTCTCTGCCCCCTTCTAAGGCCTTTGCCAGCACTGTATCGCTCTGCAAGAAGAGGGCAGCGTCCAGCCCCAAACGGCGATAGTTGTAGGCCATGGCGGCATGGACGCGCGGCGCAGTCAACGCCAGCAGCCAGCGGATATCGGCAGGCGTGACAAAGTGCCAGGTCGGTCGCATCACATGCGTGCGCAAGATCGTGCCCGCGTTGACGGCTTGTTCGATAGCCGCGTCGGTAGCGTCCTGCAAACGCAGCCCCAGCCCCCATTTGGCAAGCGGATACTCCTGGGCCTGCACCGCGCCCATCCAGGCCACCACCGCGTCCGGCGTGTCGAAGCGGGTGTGTACTAAGAGTTGGTTATGAAGCCGCCGGGTAACAAGGTCTGCCATCGCCAGGCCAGGACGAAAAGCCTGGCGCGGGAACTGTCGGGATCGCCCTCCCGCGCCAGGGGCCGATTGCGTTATTCAAAGATCCAAGGGTCGCTGGCGCGCTGCCAACTGACCAGATCCTCGCCAAACCAGAGCGCGATCTCGCTGGCTGCGGTTTCAGGGCCGTCGCTGGCGTGCACCAGGTTCCGCCCGATCTCCAGTCCAAAGTCGCCGCGGATCGTGCCGGGGGCTGCCTCGGCAGGTTTGGTCGCGCCCACGGTGTTGCGCACCACGGCAATGGCGTCCGTGCCTTCCATCACCATTGCCACCACAGGCGCGCTGGTGATGTATTGGATCAGCCCGGCAAAGAAGGGCCGCGCCTCATGTACGGCGTAATGACGCCGCGCCAATGCCTCGTCCACCTGCAAAAACTTCATCGCCACGATCTTAAGACCGCGGCGCTCTAACCGCTGAATAATCTCGCCCACCAGCCCGCGCTGTACAGCGTCGGGTTTCAGAATGATAAAGGTTCGTTCCATTTGAGAAGGTCTCCAGATCAACGTGAAATCAATGGCTTTGATGGTGTGTGTAACGGAAGGTTTACACCGCTTCCAGATAGGAAGCGAGCGACATGGCATCGTCGGGGGGCACTGGCAGCATAACGGCCCGCGCCGGAATGGGCACGCCGAACACCCCGCTGATATAGTCTCCGGCAGGGTCCATCGTTTCGACCGGGTTACGCGCCAACGCCTGGTCGTTTTCGTCGCCGGTGGCATCCAACACCACCCAGGCCGAGAGCAGATGGGGGCGATTTTGCACTAGGTGATGGGCCAGCGTATAGGCTTCCTCCACGGCCCGGCTCTGCCACAGCGCCATCATCAGGCAAAGCTGAAAATCAATGCGCCGCGGGTCTGCTTTGACCAGTTGGCGATAGGCGCGCGCCGCTGCCTCCCAACGCAGCCCGCGCAGATAGATCGCCGCCAGGCAGGCCAGGTCGAGCGCCAGGGCATTAGGGTCGTCGAGGCTGGTGCGCGCCAGCCCGGCGCGGATCTCAGGGTCATAGGGGTTCATCTCGAAGGCGCGCCGCCACATGGCATGGGCCTGGCCGCGCTTGCCGCGCTGTTCGGCGGCATGGGCCAGGGTACGCCAGGCCAGGGCATTGCCGGGGTCGGCTTGCAGCAGCCGCCGCGCCCAGTCTTCGCCTTCGTCCCAGCGTTTCAAGGCCCAGGTGATGTGCAGCAGCCGTTGATAGGTGGCTAAATGGCGCGGCGCATGTTGCAGGACGGTAGCCGCCAGGCGCGCAGCTACCACCGGCTCGGCACGGGCCAGGGCCAGGTCTATGGCTTTATTCCAATCGGCCAGCGGCGTTTGAACTTGTTCGCTCTTGACCTGTACGATGGGACGGCTCCAGTCTCATGCAGCCGGGGACTTCCCGCTCTCGGCAGACTATTATCCACCAAAGCGGGGGAGACGCCAAACGTTGGG
>CAZYQJ010000695.1:0-3179 GCA_964649925.1 uncultured Litorilinea sp. | reverse complement strand
ACCTGCAAAAGCTGATCCTGGCGCGCGAGATCGCCCAACAGCCGCTGGTGATCGTCGCCGCCTACCCGACACGCGGGCTGGACGTAGGCGCGACCGAAAACGTACGCCGCATCCTGGTGGAAGAGCGCAACCAGGGCGCGGCGATCCTGCTCATCTCCGAAGACCTGGATGAGATCTTTGCGCTGGCCGACCGCATTGCCGTCCTGTTTGAGGGGAGCATCATCGGCGAGATGGATGCGGCAGACGCCACACTGGAAAAGGTAGGGCTGATGATGGCCGGGGTCACAGCATGACCACCACACCGGTTTCTACGTCCGAACCATCTGCGCGCCGCCTTCGTATTGAACATGCCCCACAGCAACCGCTCTGGCTGGCGCTGATCTCCCCGCTGATCCTGATCGCGGCGGCGCTGTTGGTGGGCGCGCTGCTGCTGCGGCTGGCCGGGGCAAACCCCTGGTTTGTCTATCGCAGCATGGCGGAATTGGCCTTTGGATCCGCCTATGCCTGGTCGGATACGACCATCAAAGCCACGCCGCTGATCCTGGCAGGGCTGGGTGTGTCGATTGCCTTTCGCATGCGCCTGTGGAATATCGGCGCAGAAGGCCAGCTATTTCTGGGCGCGTTCATGGCGACCGGCGTGGCGCTCTTCTGGCTGCCGCCCGACACCCCCCAATGGCTGATGCTGGCGGCGATGGCTGTGGCCGGGTTCATCGGCGGCGCACTTTGGGGGATCATCCCCGGCATCCTCAAGGCCAAACTCAACGTCAACGAGATCATCACGACGCTGATGTTAAACTACGTGGCGATCCTCTGGAACAACTATTTCGTCTATGGGCCGTGGAGCGAGCGCGGCTTTGGGCTGACGCCGCAGTACCCGCGTTCGGCGTGGATGCCGCGGCTGACCGACTTTGCCGACGCTGTGCCTGCCTTTCGCGGGCTGACCGCCCATTTTGGCATCTTCCTGGCGTTGATCTTGGCTGTGGTCTTGTGGTTTGTCTGGCAGCGCACCCGCTGGGGCTTTGAGGTCACCGTGGTGGGTGACAACCCGCGCGCGGCGCGCTATGCAGGCATCAACCTGGCGCGCAACATCATCTTGGTGATGGCGTTGAGCGGCGGGCTGGCCGGGCTGGCGGGCATGAGCGAGGTCTCCGGCGTAGTCCACCGGCTGCAGGAACGTTTCTCACCCGGTTATGGCTTTACGGCCATCATCGTGGCGTGGCTGGCAAAACTCAACCCGCTGGCGATTGTGTTGGTCTCGTACCTCTTTGCCGGGCTGTTGGTGGGCGGCGATGCCATCCAGCCCGCAGGCATTGACCAACTGCTGCAAGGGGTGATCCTCTTTGTGGTCGTCGCCGGGGACATGCTGCTGCGCTACCGGGTGCGCTTTGCGCGCGCATGATCATTTACAAGGCGAAAGGGTAAGGTCAAGCGAAGACGTGACGGCAATACGCGGCTTTTACTGGATACCTTCCGGCGATGACATGGCGGATCAACTCGCGCTCCTGGCCGATGTGGGCGCGAATGCCGTGTATGTGCCCCATCATTCGCTGGACAAGATCCCGTTGGATGCGCTGCGCCGCCAGGGGATTCGTGTCTATGTCGACCGGACGATCTTTGCCGGGGCCGACCTGCGCCAGCAGTATCCCGACAGCGCGCCTATCGACGCCGAGGGCAACGTCTTTGATCGCGAAGGCTGGTATGTGCCAGCCTGTCCCAACCACCCGCAGCTACGCCGCGCTCACCTGGAGGCGATTGGCCGCCTGCTCGACCAGCGGGGGACGGAGATCGATGGGCTGTGGCTGGACTTCATCCGCTACCCCGTCCGCTGGGAAGGCGACCAGCCCCGGCTGCCGCAGACCTGTTTCTGTAAACACTGTCTCAACCTGTTTCACAACGCAGACCGCACAGCCTATTCCGCGGAGGAGACAAGGACGCAGGCGCAGACCATCCTGCATGAGCGGCGGGATGAATGGGTGGACTGGAAGTGTGAGCGCATTGCGGATTTTGTCCAGGCGGTGCGCGCCGAGATCGGGGCGCGCGACCTGTCTATCCAGTTGGGGATCTTTTCGCTTCCGTGGCGGCGCGCTGATTTTGATGGGGCCATCCGCACCGTTGCTGGACAAGACCTCCAGCGGCTGGCCGCTTCGGTGGACACGTTCAGCCCGATGGTCTATCACGCCCTCTGCGCGCGCCCGGCCTCCTGGGTCCGCGACGTGATCGACGAGGTGCGGGCGTGGACAGCGCGACCGGTGCTGCCTATCGTCCAGTCCATTGGCCGCCCCGATCCACTGCCCGCGCCGGAACTGGACGCGGCCTTGGCGGCTGCAATGGAGATGCCCGCCACAGGCGTGATGATCTTCACGCTCGACCCGGTACGGGAAGACAGCGACAAGCGTGCCGTGGTGCGGGAGCGGTTTGGGGCTGTGCATTGACCTTCAATCCATCTGGCCCGCGTTTTCCGGCCTTTGCGGTGAAACCATTGAGAATGCTCTTATGGACTTGATCCTGCTTGTCAACCTGCTTGCCTCTGGGATCCGCTACGGCACGGCGATCCTCTTTGCCACCATCGGCGAGATCTTTGCCGAGCGTTCCGGGGTGCTGAATTTGGGTGTCGAAGGCATGATGCTGATGGGCGCGATGACGGCCTTTGGCACGGCCCACGCGACAGGCAACCCCTGGTTAGGGCTGCTGGCCGCGGCAGGCGCGGGCGGGCTGCTGGCGCTGCTCCATGCCTTTGTCACTGTGACCCTGCGCGCCGACCAGGTGGTGAGCGGGCTAGCGCTGACCTTTGTGGGCACGGGGCTGAGTGCAGTCTTGGGCGCGCCGCTGGTCGAAGTCCGGCAAGCCCCGCGGCTGCCCCGCTTCGCCATCCCCGTCCTGGCCGATGTGCCCATCTTGGGGCAGATCTTCTTTCAACACAACGTCATTATCTACCTGGGCTTTCTGCTCATCCCGCTGGCCTGGTTCTACATCTACCGCACGCGGCCCGGCCTGGAGTTGCGCGCCATCGGCGAGGTTCCCGCCGCCGCCGACGTTGCGGGTCTGCTCCTGGAAGCGGTCGGTGATGAAGATCTTCGACAGGCGCCGCTTCTGGTAGGCGCCGCACATCAGCGTCGCGGTCTCGGTCTCGCCGGTGCCGCCCGACTCCCACACGTCCTGCATCAGGTCCAGGATCAGGT
>CAZYQJ010000694.1:0-3188 GCA_964649925.1 uncultured Litorilinea sp. | reverse complement strand
ATATACGACCGCGCCCGGTTCAAGGGATTTTGCCGCTTGATCGAGTTGGATCGGGCCATCATACAGCAGGATGGCCGCGTCGGCGCGGTCCCCCTCGGTGGCGTCGCTGCTGACCTGATCGGCCAACTTTGCTTCAAGGATGCGGTCGGCAAGCCCTTTCGGCCCACCGGATAACAGGAGATGCCGAAACCGGCCCGCTGGCGGATTAGGCAGCAAAAAGCGCCAATCCAAGCGGCGCAGCTTCGGGACTCGATCCGGGGGGGCAGCGGGGAAAGCGGTTTGTCTGGTCAACGTCTATCCTTTTCTGCTGGATGGCCGGAAACGTGCGACGGGCTAGGCGTAATCGGCTGGCGCGACCACACACTCTCGCAGCATGCGATAGCGGGCCTGGACGGTTTCCCAGGCAGTTTGACGCTGTTGAGGCTGGCGCGCGCGGTGATAGCGCAGCGTGTCACGCACGATCTGGGCGACGAGGATGGGGATCATGACCAGGCGTAACTGCCGTACCTGTGCGGCTGTGTAGTGACGGCGGAAGAACCGCTGCGCGCTGAGAAACAGGCGGTACTGCATCTCCGCATAGACCTGGCTTGTACTTGCGCCGCCAAGGTGGGTAATGGTCGTCACAGGGGCGAAATGGGTTTGCCAGCCCGCCATGTACAGCCGGTAGCATAGGTCGGTTTCTTCATAATACATAAAGTAGGCGGGATCGAACCCGTTCACGTCGAGAAATGCCTCGCGCCGGATGGCAAGGGCTGCCCCCAACACCCACGGCACAGGCCGCTCTGTGTCATGCGGCCAGGCGCGCAGATAGCGGTCACGCACGCCGGGGATGTAGACGGCCAGCCGCCCAAGGAGGCTCTCCTCCAGAAACAGGTTGAACGGGGTCGGGAAGGGATAGCACGAAGGCTGGAGCGTGCCGTCTGCGTTGATCAGCCGCGGCCCGACCACTGCCGCTTGCGGATGCTCGTCCAGGTAACGCTGAAGCGCGTGGACGGCATGGCGCGGCACAAGCGTGTCACTGTTGAGCAGCAGGATGTAATCGGCGCGGCAGTGGGCAATCGCCTGATTTGCGGCTGCGCCATAGCCGATATTGGTGCGGTTCGTGTGCAATGTCACCTGCGGGAAGCAGGCGCGTACCATCTCCTGGCTGCCGTCCGTCGAGGCGTTGTCAACGACGATGACCCGCGCTGCACCGGCATCCCGAATAGAGGCCAGGCATGGGCGCAGTTGGTCGCACGTATTGTAGTTCACCACCACGACAGCGGTCGTCGTCATTGGTCGCTCAATCCTGTAGTTAATGCATGGGGCGGATTCGCCGCAGGCGGGCCAGCAGCCTATCGAGCCACCGGTTTCTGGACTCTGGAAAAAAGAACTGATCTGCCAGCGAGGGCACGGCGCGTTGGGGCGCAACCGCGGCCAGCAGGAACCAGGCCATGTACATCACCCGGGCCAGCAGTGGCAGGTCAGGCCGTCGCCAGGCGGCCCGCACCCCGCGCCGTGCCAGGGCAAAGCGGTTGTCTCCCGCTATCGGGTGTTGGGCATGGTCCAGCCGCAGGGAGACCAGCCGGTTGGCGACAAAGGTGGTGGACAGCGCTGCCACGCCCTCCCCCAGGGTATCGGTCAGGCCAAGCCGCTGGGCGTGATCCCGGATGTGCCCATGCGTTTGGCGAGTCCTGACGATGATCTGGCGTGTCTGCTGCAGGTCGAGTTGGGCCTTTGCATGGTGATTGGATCCGTGGACGCGGTAGTAGCCGCCGGTTTCGGCCAGTGAAATGACGCGGCCAAATAAGGGCGAAAGGTTAGAGAGGTAGAAATCCGCACAGATCCTGTAGGCATCTTCAGGGATCGGGAAGATGCGTCGCAGCATGTCGGCAGAGAAGGCGTTGCCACTGGTGGGCAGCCAGGGGATGTCGTCGGCATACAGAAGCACCTCGCGCCGCAGATCGCCGCTGGGCATCCACCCTGTGAGCGGCGGTTTGAGCATGCCGGTCGGTGTGCCCGCGGCGTCGATCACTGCCAGCCGGTACTGCACGCGCACCACGGATGGATCAGCTTGAAAGCAGGCGACGACGCGTTCGACGATGTCGGGGTGGAGCGTGTCGTCTGCATCCAGAAAGATGACTGCGCGGCCACCGCAGCGGGCAAAACCGCTGTTCAGCGCCGACGCCTGCCCGGCATTCTCTTTGAAGACGGGAACAACGCGGTCTCCATACGAACGGATCACGGCGCGCGAATCGTCGGTCGAGCCATCGTCCACCACGATGACTTCTGTCCAGGGGTAGGTTTGCGCCAGCGCACTCTCAATAGCGCGGGGCAAGAACCGGGCGTAGTTATAGTTGTTGACGATGATCGTAAAAGGGAACGCTGGGTTCATGTCGCCAATACATGCTGGTATGCGGCCTCGATCTGGGAGGCGACCCGGCTGACCGCGAAATCAGATGATCGTTGTTTGGCTGCGCGCCCCATGCGCTGGCGTAAGCCGCTGTCATTCAACAGCCGTTCGATGGCTGCGCGCAGGGCCGCGACATCTCCGGCTGGGACCAACAGGCCATTTTCGCCGTCGGCGATGATTTCGGGGATGCCGCCGATGCGTGAGGCGATGACGGGGGTGCCTCCGGCCATCGCCTCGATCACGACCAGGCCAAATGGCTCCGGCCAGACTGACGGGACCAGCGCAATGGCGCTGCGCCGCCAGGCCTCCATCACCGCGTCATTGGGCCAGTTGTGCAACACCGTGGTGCTGGGCGGCAGATGGGATGGCGTGTCGGGCCAGGCCTTGCCAATCAGAACCAGCGGCGGCGGGTCTTGGAGCGCGGCATGGGCTGAGAGCAAGACATCCAGCCCTTTGATTGGGCGCAGGTCCCCCACGAACAGCAGAAAGTCCCCAGCGGGCAGTTGGGCGATATAAGAGGCCAGGTTGTGGTCGGGAGGGCTGTGGCTGGCATCCGGCAGGAAATTGGGGATGACCTGCTGTGGGCGATGCGTGGAGGCCAGGTGGTTTCCTTCGGCTGTGGCCTGGCTGACGGAGAGAAACATGTCCACTGCCCGGCGTTCGGCTGCGCTCATGCCCCAGTTTGCCAACACAGTCGCTATCCCCTTGGCCGATCCGTAATGCGAAGCACCGCACGCCAGGCACTTGGCCAGGGCTGGGCCGCTGCAAGGGGCATCGTGATACATGAGGTTCTTTT
>CAZYQJ010000693.1:0-3192 GCA_964649925.1 uncultured Litorilinea sp. | reverse complement strand
GTTGCCTGCCTGATCTTGCGCCTGCAGATAGAGTAGATGGCGGCCTGCTGACCAGCAGGCCGTTTGCATGTCCAGGAGCAGGGCTTCCTGTGGCTCGTCAAAGCGGCCATCGGCGGGAAGGACAGGCCAGTGAATGGCTTCGGATGACCACGGGGGCTGGTCTAGGCTGGCGCGCGCCGCCTGGACGGGTTGGGCCGGGTCGCTGCCGAAAAAGCCGCTGAAGGATCGCGTGTCGTCTGCCTGGGCGGTGACAGTGACTGCATCGCCCGCGGCGACGGTGGCGGAGAGGGGCGACACGGCGATGACCTCCGGCCCGGCGGGCCACAGGTAGGGGGCATGGGCCACCTTGAAGGCGTAGCGCAGCGCGGCGAGCGCGTCGTCTACTATGGTGGTCTCAAACGTGTCGCACGGTTCAAAGAACCAACCGCCCATCTCGATGGTGTAGCCTGGGATGCCCAGTTCCCCATAGGCCCAGTCGTCGGTCGTGCCGTCGGTCTGGTAGAAGCACTCTGTCGATCCTGCCTGGCACGCCCAATAGTCGAGGTAAAAGCCCAACTTGCGCGCCAGGGTTTGCAGCCCGACCGCATTGGGCGCAGGGTCGCTGCTCCAGCCCCACGGAAACAGCACATACTCCCCGTAGCTGTGCAGCGAGATCATCAGGCCGCTGGTTGTGATCGGGGCGGCTGCCAGGAGGTCATCGCCGCGCATATCCGCAAAGATTGATCGCATGTAGGACTCCAACGCCTGTGTCTCCGGCTCAGAGGCAGGTTGCGTCCCGCGATAGACCATTGAACAGGCGATATCACTGGAGCAACCCAAACAGCTATTCCACTGGAAGCTGCTGTTGCGATTGAGGTCTACGCCATAGGAAAAGTTGGGGAGCGGAAGGGCACAGGCGGCGTCCTCGCGGTTGGTGTTTTTGCGCCACAAGACACCTGTTTCGGCCAGTTGGCGACCGTCTGGGTTGGATATGGGGATCACATGGAGTTCGCCGTGATCGAGCAGCCAGGTGGCGTCAGGGTCTGTGCCATAGCCGGTCAGGAGCGATTCGGCAAAGCGGAGGGCGGTTTCTGCCGTCACCAGTTCGCGGGCGTGAATCGCACCCATCAAGAAGAAGCGGAACTTGGGGCCGGGCCGGTCGCGGTTGGTCAGCACCAGGACTTCGAGGTCATGGCCTGCGGGCGCGCCATAGTAGTGTCTGTCCCAAGAGACGCCGATGGGCTGGAGGCGTGCCAGGCGCGGGTAGGTCTGCACAAGCTGCGCCTGGGTTGCGGCGGTTTCCTCGACGGTGCGATAGCAGGCAAAGCCGGGGATCCCCGCGGGCTGTTGGGCAGGTTGCGCCAATGGCTGTGGAAACGGGCCGGGCAGCGGCATAGCTTCGACGCGGTGGGTGGCTTGCAGCGCAGTGCGCTGGCCGGGCATGAGCGGTGCGACGAGGTAGCCTTCGGCACGGTTGACCGTCCAGACATCTACCTCGGCGGCGATGCGCTGGAGGTCGTCTTGGCTGTGGAAGTAGATCCGGTATGCTTGGAGCGTTTCGGCAGCGCGGGCAGGCATGGCCGCAGGGAAGGTGAGCAGCCAGACGAGGATCATCGTCAGGATAATTGCGAAACGGTGCAGCCAAGCCATCATCACTGTCAGATCATTTTAGGATAGGCCGCAACTTGAGGGCAAGCTGCAGCGAGAAGCGCGCATCCGGGTCATCCAGGTCGAGTTGGGTGAGGGCGGAGATGCGATCCAGACGGTAGGTCAGGGTGTTGCGATGGATGTGCAGCCGGGTTGCGGTCTGGCTGAGGTTGCCATGACAGGCAAAGAAGGCTTCCAGCGTGTCCACCAACTCGGCGTTCTTGTTGTCGTCGTGGCTGATGAGACGCCCCAGGGTTTTGCGGAAAAAGCGTTGGGCCTCCGGGTTGGTACTGAGCGCGGTCAACAACTGGTAGAGGCCCAGATCGCCAAAATAGGTGACGGGCGAACCTTTCCACTCTTTGCCCAGGCGCCAGCTTTCGCGCGCCTGCTGCAAGCTCTGATGCCAGTGGGCAGGGCTGACCGCGGGGCGGGCGATGCCGATCACCAGGTCGGCCTGTGGATGTTTGGCAAGTAACTGGGTGACGAATTTTCCGGCCACGGACTTGAGTTCCCGACCACTCTTGGGGTTGTCAATCGGCCAGAACAACAGCATCCCTTCTTCGCGGCGGCTGTGGGGGGCATGGACTTCGCATGTCTCGAGGAAGCGCAACAAGGGCGCAGGCCAGTTGGGAACCCCGCGCGCCTCGACCAGCCACGCTACATGAGGGCGGGTGAGGTCGTAGCCTAACGATGCGCCGCGCTGGATCCATGCCTGCTCGTCCGCAATTTCGCTGGCGAGCATCTCATCCAGGAAGGTGGCGCGCATGCGCTCTTCAGCGACGCCTACGGCATTTTGCTTGGCCCATTCGAGCGCGGCGGCACTTGCGCCCTGGATGGCGGCAATCTCCTCTACCGCGGAGATGTCTTGCCCGGCGGCGGATCGCAGCAAGAGGCAGTACCCCCGCGGCGATTCTCCCGCCACAATCGCCGTGACGACTGCTTCGCGGTAGGGGAGGGAATCGGCGCTGCTGCCGGTCGTGGTGGATAGTCGCAGACAGCCAACGGCCTGGTTGAGCTTGACGGCGGACTGGGTGGCCGCCCAACTGCGCAGTGTCATGATATTGGGCAGGGCATTGAGGATCAATTGGCGTTGGCCGTCGGAATAGCCGTTGAGACCTGCACCTGTTGCCATCTGCCCATCATCCTTGAGAACGACGACGGGCTGTTGGACGAAGCTGTGGATGTGCTGCGCGATCTTGTCCAGGCCGCCGCCATCGAGCGCGATCTGGTTGAGTTCGCGCTGCAATTCGGCGGATCGCTGGGCCAGATAGCCGGTGCGGTCTACGATCAGGCGGATGACGGACCGTTCGATCTGGCTCAACGGAACCGAGTCAGGTAGTTGAAAGAGGGTCACCTGTGCGGATCGAGCGGTGTCAACGGCCACGGGCGCGAACGATCCCTGGACGGCGATGGCCGCGATGCGTGCATTTTGCAGCGACCGCACCACGCGGTCCAGCCGCGCCTGCGGATCCAGCTTACGGAGATCGTTCATGTCGATCAGCGCCAGTTCATTGCCGTCGAGTTTGGGGAAAGCCGGGGGGCTGGGGCGAAGGCTGCATGCCCAAC
>CAZYQJ010000692.1:0-3195 GCA_964649925.1 uncultured Litorilinea sp. | reverse complement strand
AACCAAGCAGCGCTGGCCAATGAGCTGGGAGTGTGGCAGATGCACCACAACTATCAACGCATCCATGGCCCCTTAGGCACCCCACCGATTGAGCGCTTCTGTGCACGGACGCAGGCGGCTCCCCTGTGGGAGGAGGTCATCGCTTCATATGACCCGACCTAGGAGCGCTTACATGAGCGAGAATATGCACAGGAGCAGCGTCTAGCTCAAGTGCAGACAAAACGCTCATGCTTGCCATCGCAGCGGCAGGTGACGCTGAGCGAGGTATGCTGGACGGGTCAAGGGGGAGCGCAGCGAATGAGCGCAAGCGAATGTGCCTTTGACGCAGCCCAACACCTTACTAGGCTAAAGAAACGCTGCGAAAGCCGCGCAAACACTTCAGTCAGGCGCCAAGTTGAAACGATCTCTGTAGATCAGATACATCAGTGGGGAAGCCTGGTCCTCCCTCTACAGCACCGTCAGCAGTCCCTTCCCTGCTCCTAAGCGTGGCAAGATTGCCGTCAAGGTCATCAACCACTTCGGCGATGAAGTGTTGAAGGTTTACGAAGTCTGATCTTCTCGCCACGCTTTCGTTATAGGTATGTACTAAGGCCATACATCCCCGCTACCATAGCAGTACATCCAGCATTGTGTTTGCTCTTCTTCATCACAGCGGCAGAGGTGCTCTGACATGGATCCTTCGATTAATGGCTATTCACCAAAAGAGGAACAGCGAATCCGGCAGGTACTCAACCCAGCAATCGACGTGTATGGCGATAACGCCGCTTCAGCCAGCGGCTTTATCGAAATGGCGATAGAGCTGGTGAAGGCACAGGTGGAGCAAAACCGGAATGACGCTCTGCTTAGCTGATTACCTTAGCCGGAGTGGGGATTACAGAGGGGCGCTAAACGCATACGGGCGTGTATACGAGCTAGAGCCGCACAACCCCAGGGCGATCTACGGACTCGCTACCATCTATAACACGCTGTCCTTTGCTGGGGTCTTAAACGATCCCCGCTATAGCAGGTTGGCACAGCTATCCAATCCCTTCTTCAACCCGCAAAGAGCAAAGGAGGAACTGGATGCTCTCGGAATGACAGTCGAGGAGGTGGCACAGCAGGCGCTCAATCTGTTCTCCAGGCTTTTAAGCTTTCGAATGAGTGCGGTAGAGGCAGAAAACGTTCGAGAAACCATGCATACGCTGAGGCGGCGTTTTCCAAATCTCACTGTGCAAAGGGTAGCGATAACAACACCTGTAGCGGACCAGGACCGAACTCCGGCCCAGTACCAGTTGACGAACGGGGAGACGCTGGCGGATGCCGCAGATCCTAAAGGTGCAAAGAGAGGGAGCTGGCTGAAGTGGTACTTCCTCTTTATCGTCGTCGTCGCCATTCTAAACAATATCAGCATATCCGGCAGGGAAGTGCGCATTACCAACCCTTCTGTGATGGCAATTGAATGTCTTAGTAGCTTCGTTACGCTTGTTATCCCAGCCTACCTCTTGGTGTTATTCATTCGACACGTTCGCTCGTACAGACAAAGGCGGTAGCGCCCCAAAAGGGCGCTGAAATGGTCGTCCTCACTCGCCACGATCTGTAGCAGAGGGGGATGCACCTCAAGAATACCAACTAACAAACAGGATCAACCTATCCCCTTTCAATGATCAGGTGGGCGGTCCGTTCGACCAGCGTAAAGGTCTTGCCGGAACCAGGACCGGCGATGATCAGCAGGGGGACCAGATGGGACGATGATTGCCTCTGGTTGAGCGGGATTGGCTGAACCAGGTCCGAAAGGACCTGATCCTCTCTAGGGATTCAGACGCCCGCCTGAGCCAGCCGGCGCGGCTGCCGGAGGCCGCTATCGGCACGGCCGCGATCCATGCGCCCTTGTGAGGAATTGGGGCGTCTTCTCTTTTACCCGGATTCGCATTCTTGGCGCACTCGCTCGGACGCGGTCTTCACATCGGCGGCGCACAAAATGAAGCGGCAGCCCAACCGATCCGGGCTGCCGCTTTTGGGCTGCGCTAGCCCCCTGCGGGTGCGTCCCACCAGCGGGTCTTGGCGGCATCGAGTAACGCGAAGAGGCGGCCATCGTCGTCCGCCGTCGTGCGGCCAGTGAGCTGCTTGCGCCAGCGCTGGGGCAGGGCATCTACCCCATGCAGCGCCCCCACCGCAGTCCCCACGATCGCCGCCACGGTGTCGTTGTCCTTGGTGTCGTTGACGGCGCGCACGATCGCTTCCTCAGGGTCGTGGGCGTAGCGCATCAGGATGTAGAGCACACACGGCAGCGTCTCTAGGAGATACGCCCCCGAACACCAGGCGTTGCAGGCATCCACCACCGGCATTTGCTGCTGCCAGGCAGCGGGCACGACTTCGGCGACAAAGCGCCACAGCGGCCCCGCGTAGCCTGCATAGCGTGAGCAGGGACAGCGCACAGGGTAGACGGTGTGGTCCCTTTCCAGCGCCCGCGCCAGGGCGACATAGCGCTCCACCCACCACGCAGCGGCAGGCGGCTGCTTCATTGACAACAGATCCCACAGCATCCCTACCCACGCCACACAGGCCGAGGTGGAAGCGGCATCGTTGTGCGTGAGCATGGCGGCGATGGCCGCATCCGCCCACAGGGCACGTGAAGGCTTGCGCAGATGGGGCACTAATACCGGGGCGATGCGCATCAGCGCCCCGTTGCCCGCACTCGCCACCCCCGCCTGATACCAGGGCAGGCCGCGGGCTTTGTAGTTGGCCAGAAAGGTACGCACGCTGCCGCCGATGCCGTAGATGGGCCGGCTGCTAAACGCTTGCGCCAAGGGGTCAGGCAGCAGCCGCCCATCGGCGAGTAGCTGTTCGAGCGTCCACAACGCCATCTGCGTGTCGTCGCTGGGCAGCCCGAGCGGCTGGTTGGCCGCATACCAGTTGGGCAGGTAGTCGCGGATCTCGCCGTAATACAGGCGGCGCACCTGGGGCAGTTGGCTCTCGGTGGTGTTGCCCAAGGCATCGCCCACGGCCAGCCCGACCAGCATCCCTGCGATGCGCTCCCACCCGACATCTGCAGGCAAAGGCTGCGGCGCACGCCAAAAGAGCAGGTGGGACGAGAGGGCGATCCGCTGCTGCTGAAAGAGCAGCGCCAAGCGGCGGCGGCTGCTCAGGCTGGGGTCTTGCAAACGGTTGGATAGAAGGTTTGCGTCCATCAGAGCACGTCCCTGCGCTGGGGGGTGG
>CAZYQJ010000691.1:0-3195 GCA_964649925.1 uncultured Litorilinea sp. | reverse complement strand
GATGCGGGCAAACATATCCTCTACTTCCTGATCGGGCGCGAGGAGCTATTTTTGAGACATATGGACGAGGCAGAGCAGGCGTTCTTGCGCGCTGTGGAGATAGACCCTGACTATGCACGCGGTCAGACGGCGCTAGGCAGCACCTACTTTATCCGCGCGCAGGGGCTTCCGCCGGAAGAACGACTCGCCCCAGACAGTTATCTGGAGAAGGCCCTGGAGCATCAGCAACTTGCCGTGGAACTGGCCGTCCGTCAGGCGGATCCGCTTGTGGAGGCGCTTGCGCGCGTCGCTCTGGCGAAGAGCTACCGCCTGCAGGGGGAATCAGCGTATTTGCTGGACCAGTTCGACGAGGCGCAACGCCTCTATGCGCTGGTGGATACAGAGGTGCGGCAGGCGCAGCCGGTGCTAGAGGAGATGCACCAATACCGGCTGCTGGCCCAGGCCTACGAGACGCAGGGTGCGGCGTTTCTGCAAAATGCCGATGTGCTGCGCCTGGCGGGTGAGCCGCAGGCGGCGATGCAGACGCTTGACCTGGCTCGGACCGCCTATCTTCAGTGCATTGCCCAGGGCGAGGCAGATGACCTGGATGAGTTGCTCGACGAGGTGATCGTCGAACAATACTGCCGGCCTAACCTGGAAGCCGTCGACCGGGTCAAGCAGCGACTGGAGGAACAAGGATGAGGATTCGATGGCATCGCTATCTGGTGGTGTGGTTTGTCGGCGTGGCGGTCATGGTGGGCTGTGCATCGCCCGCAGCGCCGCAAGGCACGCCCGACATCAGCGCGACGGTGCGCGCCGCGGTGGAGCAGACACGCGCTGTGGAGGTGGCGGTCGCAACCAGCGTGGCGGCTACGACGGAGGCGCAGCAGGGCGCCACAGCCGAGGCATCGCCCAGCCCTGACGCAACGACCGCGGTTCCGCCCACCAATACACCTATACCGACCGCGACGCCGACTGTCACGCCGACGCCCACGCCAACGGTGGAGCGGTTGGTGATCGCAGAAACCGCGGTGGATGGCAGTGATGGGGATGGGCGCGAGATCTTGATCAGCGATTCTCCCACGAATGGGGGCCGCGTGATCCTGCTGCCAAACTTTCAACAATCGCAGGTGCGGACGCCGATGGTCTTTGGCAACTATGTGACGGCGCGTGTGGCCGTCGCGGACACGCGGCTCGACGATCCGGAGGACGGCGATGGTATCCGGCATGTGTTGTTCGAGGTGTTCACCCCCACGGGCGACACCTACAGCCGCACCGAAGATGATGCGCCCTTCTGTCTCTTTGGCGGCAATGACCCGGCCTGCCCCGGCATTGATGTGCGCCGGGCGCGCGATGAGTGGCCCAATGGGCAGTACGCCGCCGCCATCACGATCGAAGCGATCGACGGGCTGACCAGCAACTGGAATTGGACGTTCTGCATCCATACCTGCGAGGTGACGGATTTGCCCGTGATCGAATTCGCGCAGATCGGGCGCGACAGCCTGGAGACGGAAGTCACGGGGGAGTTGGTCTTTCAGGTGTGGGCATTCCAAGAGGCAGTGGGCAGCGATGACGGCGACGGCATTGACTATGTAGACTTTTACATCTTTGGCCCCGACGACCGCGACAACCAGGTCTGGAATAACCGCGAGGAGGACGCTGCTTACTGCGCCTTTGGCGGCGATGCGCCGTGCCCGGGCGCGTATGTGCAAGAGCCTGGGCGCTATTGGCTGGTGGCAGTGGCGACCGATGAGAACGGGCAGCAGGCCGAGGTGGAAATCGCCGTGGATGTGTGGCCTGCCACCAACACCGTGCCCAACCCTTGAACCACCCTAGACGAAGCATGGAGGTGACGATGAAGTGTGATGTCGTATTTGAGGGTGGGGGAGCCAAAGGCATTGCGCTGGTCGGCGCGTGGCAGGAATTTGAGGCGCAAGGGCACGGCTTTGATCGCATCTTGGGGACGTCTGCCGGGGCGATCATGGCAGCGTTCCTGGCGGCAGGATACAGTACTGGGGAATTGTTGGACGTTCTGACCGAGAAACAGAATGGACAGTCTGTGCTGGCGACGTTCTTGGAGGAGCCGACCTTTGGTGACGACGAGGATGTGAGCCAAAGCGTGATTGCGGGGGTGCTGCGCGGGGTGGATCTGCCGTTTGTACCCGATGCGTTGGGCGCATCGCTCAACACGCGCCTTGTCCGCGCCATGCTGGCGCAGCCGCGCTTTCGCAATCTGTATTCGTTTGTCGAGCGCGGCGGCTGGTTTGCCGCCCATCGCTTTGTCGAGTGGCTTCAGGCCAAGCTGGACGCGGGCGTCTATCAGGGGCAGACGCGGCGCTTCAGCGGGATGACGCTGCACGATTTCTATACGGCCACGCAGGTGGACCTGTCGCTGGTGGCTTCGGACACCACGGCCGGACGGATGTTGGTCCTCAATCACCGTACCGCGCCCGATTGCCCGGTCGTGTGGGCGGTGCGTATGTCGATGAGCATTCCGCTGCTCTGGCAGGAGGTGGAATGGCTGCCTGCGTGGGGGTTGTATCAGGGGAAGGCGCTGAACGGCCATGCCATTGTGGACGGTGGGCTGCTGTCCAACTTCCCGCTTGAGCTGTTTGTCTCCAGCCTGCCCCATGTCGTCGGGCTGATGGGGCCAAAGAAGGATCTGCCGGTGGTGGGGTTCCTGATTGACGAGGGGCGGCCCCTGTCGGACGTGATGCCGGTGGGGCGTGGGGTGGTCGACCGCCTGCGTGAGACGCGCACCTTCCAGCGTATTAGCCGCCTGATCGATACCGCCACGACCGCACACGACAAGTTGGTGATTGACGGGTACGCCGAACTGGTCGTGCGCCTGCCCGCGCATGGCTACGGCACGACCGAATTCGACATGAGCGACGAACGGCGCAGCGCGCTGATCGAGGCCGGGCAACTGGCGACCCGCCAACATCTGGCAAAGCACCCCGTTGGTCAAGCCAGCCGCAGCGTTGAATCCACCGCGGTGACGCGCCAGATGGCAGACCGCATCGCCATGGAACTGCTGACCCCGTAGTTTGCCCATCGTCTACTTCTGCGCCCACAGACCGGCATTGGCACGTTCTAAGATACAACAAGCGAGGAATCTATGTCACGCACTATCTATGCCCTGTTGGTCGGCATTGACAACTATCCGCCCGGCGTCAACTCGCTGGCCGGGTGCGTCAACGATATCCGCCGGGTGGA
>CAZYQJ010000690.1:0-3196 GCA_964649925.1 uncultured Litorilinea sp. | reverse complement strand
ATGTGGGCGTCCACCTCAAGCCGGTAGGCGCTCATCCCCAGGGGGTGCTGCACGTCGCTTTGACCGTCCACCGTCCACTGCCGGGCAATGGTGTGAATGACCTCTTGATTCTGCGGGAGGGCGACGGCACGCGCACCTTCGAGGGCGCGCTGCATGTCGTGGCTGGTTACGCCGCTGCGTGAATCGACCGGGCTGACGCCTTTGCTGTTGAGCGTGCTGATGTGGCTTCCGGCGATGCCGACATAGGCACTGGTGATGTTCTGGCCCGCGTCGGTTTCACACTTTTCCACGGCTTCGCTGATACAGGCGATGGCCTCGCTCACGTTGATGACCACCCCGCGGCGGATCCCCTGGCTGGGGGCCTGGCCTTCGCCCAGGATGCGCAGCGCCAGGTTGCCTAGGCTGTCGTGTGTGACCCCGGCGGTCAACGCGCAAATTTTGGTTGTACCAATATCGATTGCTGAAATGAACTCTTCCATGTCTGCCTTGATCACAAACGTAGATTAGCGAACGTAGGGCCGGTCGATCAGACGGATATCCACGATCTGAGCAGGCTCTTCGCTGGCCTGGACGAACTCTAGGGTTGCGGTCAGGTTCGTCAGTTTCTCCTCCATATGAAAGCCGTTACCCCAGTATACCCAAACCTCCGGTTTCGGCAAAGGAAAATTCAAACCCACGGTGCGGTTGTAACGGACTTTGCCTTCCGTTTCAGGCAGCGTCTCCATCAGCGTCAGCGCACTGGATAGGATTTGTGGGTCAATCGCCAGGTGATCGCCCTGTGACGGGTCATGCGCTTCAAGCTGGCTGTCGATGATCTGCGGCAGGCTGGGGTCTGGATCGCCCACGACGGGCAGCGCCGCACCGTTCGCCGCCACCCAATAGGTCCCTTCGCTGGTGATCCAGGCCGCGACGGGTTTCATCTCCTGGACCTCGACGGTGACTACAGCGGGCAGCCCTACCTTGACGCGCACATCCTCAATCCACTCGTTTTCCAACAAGCGGCGGCGCAGTTCCTGGGGTTGCAGCCAAAAGATATTCATGCCGTCCATGTCGCTCTGGGCATAGAGGTCATCGGCGCGCAGGTGAACCAGGTTGACAAACGACACGTCCTCGGCGTAGACGAACCAGGCATCCTGGGTATGTACCATGCTGACGGCGAAGATGACCCCGGCCAGTAGTAGGATGCTGACCAGTTTGCTCATGTGCCAGCCCGACCCGCTGAGAAGCGAAATGCCCGGCAGTGTGCCCACCGATCGCAGCTTGCCCGGCAGCCCGGAGATCGCCACTTCGACCCGCCGCATCTGTTGGGTTACGGCCCGCTTGCGCCGTGCTTGCCGGTAGGGTCGGGGAGCCTGGACACCCGAACGACCGGCGCGCCCGCCGCGGCTGCGGGGGAGACTCGCTGTGGACCGTCTGTGCGTCGTCATGCCGCTCTCACTCCCAGGGCTGTCTAGCGTGATGTCTTGTTCTGCTGCTGGTCGTCATACCGTTCCAATGCCAGTTGAACCAGGCGATCTACCAACTCCGGATAAGGGATGCCGCTGGCTTCCCAGAGCTTGGGATACATGCTGATGCGTGTGAAGCCGGGCATGGTATTGACTTCGTTGAGATAGATGCCGCCGCTCTGCCCGTCGACCAAGAAGTCGACGCGTGCTAGCCCTGAACCCTCAATGGTGCGAAAGGCACGTATCGCCATCTCGCGCACCTGAGCCGTCTGATCCTCGGTCAACGCCGCGGGAATCAGCAGTCGGCTGGAGTCTTCCAGGTATTTGGCCGCATAGTCATAGAATTCGTTGCCGGGAATGATCTCCCCCGGTACGCTGGCGATGGGGGCGTCATTGCCCAAGACGCTGACCTCGATCTCGCGGGCATGGGGGACGGCTTCCTCCACGACCAGTTTGCGGTCGTATTCGGCGGCCAGCGCAATGGCGTCCCCTAGTTGTGCGCGGTTACGCGCCTTGCTGATGCCGACGCTGCTGCCCAGATTGGCGGGCTTGACAAAGACCGGGTAGCGCAGCGCGGCTTCGACCTCGTTGCAGACAGCTTCAGGGTCTTGCCGCCAGGCCCGGCGCATCACGACATGGTAGCGCGCCTGGGGTAGACCCTCTGCGGCAAAGAGCCGTTTGGCGACGGCTTTGTCCATGGCGACCGCACTGCCCAACACGCCACAACCGACATACGGCACATTCGCCATCTCCAAGAGCCCTTGGATTGTGCCGTCCTCGCCGTAGGGGCCATGCAGCACCGGGAAGATGACGTCGATGGTGGGCAGCCGCTGTTCCTGGTTTGCGCTGGGCAGTAGCGCCCAACTGTCATGTGCCGGTTGGACGTGGCCGTTGTAGGCGCCGAAGCGGGCCAAACTGGGGTTGGCTGCGTTATCGGTCAATTGCTGCATAGGGTTGCCGCTTGTCAGCCAGCGACCGTGCGGGGTGATGCCGATGGGCACCACGGTATAGCCGGAGCGATCCAGGGCTTCCATGACATTGGCTGCGCTCGCCAGCGAGACCTCATGCTCGCTGCTGCGCCCGCCAAAAATAACCCCGACACGTACTTGTTTACGATTCATAATCTACCATTCGCCTACCAGTTGAACTTCCGGTTCCAGTGTGATGCCAAAGCGATCCTGGACGGTGGTCTGGACGACCTGGATCAGCCGCATCACGTCGGCGGCGGTAGCACTTCCCACGCCGCCCCGATTGACGATAAAGTTGGCGTGCAGGTCGCTGACCTCCACACCGCCGACGCGGGTTCCCTTGAGGCCCGCCGCTTCGATCAGCCGTCCGGCATAGTCATTGGGCGGGTTGACAAAGGTGCTGCCCATACTCGGCTGCACCGGCTGCGTGCTGCGCCGGTGGGCCAGATACGCCTCGGCCCGCGCCCGCGCCTCCTCCGTGTCGCCGTGGGGCAGGTCAAAGGTAGCGCTGATCACCACGGGTAAAAATCCGGCCCGGGTCGGACGAAGCCGCTTAAGGTGGCTGTTGCGATAGGCGTAGGCAAAGTCTTTGACCCCAAACTCGACCAGACGGCCCTGTTCATCCAGGACCCGAGCGGATTGCAGGCGGTCTTTGATCTCGCCGCCGTGTGCGCCTGCGTTTCCTACTACAGCGCCACCCAGCGTCCCCGGCACGCTGACCGCCCATTCCAGCCCGGTCAGGCCGTCGCGGATGCTCTGGCGCGCTACCCCGGCCATCGCCGC
>CAZYQJ010000689.1:0-3197 GCA_964649925.1 uncultured Litorilinea sp. | reverse complement strand
ATCTCCGGTGAAGGGGGATCGCATGAACACGCCAGAAAACCATCACCCGACTGCACCCACACCCCAGACGATGACGGATCAGGCGGTGGCGGAGGCTGGCCGCTTTTTCCGCTATATGGCGGAGTACGTAGGCTTCACCCCTGCCGATGCCGAAATCATCCGCCAAACCCGCCCGATCATCGCCAAACACCTGCCTGCAATCGTCAGCGACTTCTATCTCCATCTCCTGCGTTACCCGCTCACGCGCCGCCTCTTTTTGCAGCCGGACGGCACGATCAACGAGCCTTACCTGATCTTGCGGATGCGCCACCTCTCCAACTTCTGGCTGCGGACGGCAGAAGGCGTCTACGACGACGATTATGCCGCTTATGTCGACTACGTGGGGCGCGCCCACACCTCGCATGGGGCCGACCCAACCATCTATGTGCCGGAGCGTTACGTGATCGGCCAGGTGGGGATGATCCAGCACGCCATCAGCCGGGCGGTCAGCACTGAACTGCGCGACCAGGACGACGAGTTGGAGTTCCGCGCCGTCGAAGCGTGGGACAAGCTCATGATGGTGCTGCTGGAGATGCTGGCCCGCGCCTATGGGCACGAACGCGAACCGGAAGCCTACGGCGCGCCCGTGCCGGTGGACAGCGGCTGGGTGCGATCCCTGACGAATCAAGCCATCGAGCTAGAACACAGCGATGACCGCACGCGGCCGCTGCGCCGGGTCGCCGTTGCCACCGTCGCGGAGATCCCCGATGGGCAGCGCAAGATCGTCGAGGTCGATGGCCTCTCCATTGGGGTGTTTCACCATCAAGGCGCATGGGTGGCCCTGCGTAATAGTTGTGTGCATCAAGGAGGCCCCGTTGCGACCGGCGCGCTGGAAGGCGATGTGCTCACCTGTCCCTGGCACGGTTACCAGTTTGACCTGCCCTCCGGCCACTGCCTGACTGACCCGCACGCCGAGCTAGACCGCTATCCGGTAACGGTGTCGGGCGATACCGTCTATCTGGATGTGCCGGAGAGCAGCACGATGCCCGCCATCCAGAAGCCCGCCGAAGCGCCATCCCTCCAGCCCAACGAGTTCCGCACCGCGGATCTGGCTGCGGGCCACATGCTCACCCTGACCGTCAATGGGCTGGTGATCCAGGTCTACAACGTGGGCGGCACCTTCTACGCCACGGATGAATCCTGCACCCATGCCCAGGGGCCGTTGAGTGTGGGAAAGTTGGAGGGCCAGGTCATTACCTGCTTGCTGCACGGATCGTGCTTCGACGTGACGACCGGCGCAGTGCTGTGCGCGCCCGCCACAGAGCCGCTCAAAACCTATCCTGTGACGGTGGAGGGGGACATCGGACGGGTGAGCGTCCCGTAACCTTCATGGCGGCGCGCCGAGTACCGGTTTGTGTCTAGGGTCCATCGCTTGAAATACAGAGGGGCGGCAGGCACACATGGTCGTGACCTGCCGCCCCTCTCTAGTCTTTGAGAAACTCATTCCCTATACTTGCGCAGGGTGCCGTCTACCGAATCTGCGCCAGCGCGGGCGTGCATCTACGGGTTGGCTCTCTTGGCCCTGCGCGCGGTGCTCCCGTCTATACCTGAGCATCGCACCTGCCAGCGCCACGGCTCCGAGCGCACCAATGATCAGGAGAATATTCCTCATCCGCATCATGCACCCTCGCTTTCTGGGTCATGCCCTTAGCTGGCGTGGCGCATCACCTTGGGCAGTGTGATCTCCGACCATACAGACAGCACCAGGATGATGATACCGACGATGATGTCACTCCACAGGGCGGCTGCGATCGCCGAGTAGCCCAGGATGAAGGGGGCTAACACCAGCCACAACCCGCCGACTGCCGTGACCCAGTTCATCGTCTTGACGTTGTTCTCATTCTCTGAGATGGCCGACGCCACCGCCAGCACGATGACTACGATCCCGACGATCAGGTCATTCCACAACGCCGCACTGGTGCTTCGGTAGCCCAGCACGAAGGGGGCAATCGCCGCCCACAACCCGGCTACCGCCATAGCCCAGTTCATATTCTTGATGGCTCGCATAGGGTTTCACTCCCTCCTTATCGCAACTGTGTAGACCCGTTAGGCCTACACTACCTATACGCATCATCTCTACACGTCTATAGTGTATTCTGCCCAGGTGAACAACCCGGTAAACAAAGGTGAACATTTGGTTACAATTTCGCCGCGTCCCTCATGCCCCTCAGCCCAACGACGCAACCAGCCAACACGGTACGCTGTTTTATTTCCCAAGATTGCCCACCAGGGGTACGATATAAATGAATAAAGGAGAACAAAGAACGGTCTACCATCTCTCGCCTCCGGAGGGATGCGGGCGCAGACAGGGGCGCGGGCTGTACGGTGATGGGTTCATAATCAGAGTTAGACAATGGACACGGCTCTCCCAGCGGGGGAACAAAAACCAGATGGGCTGGCGGCCTGGATCGAAAAATCCCCGATCCCGTGGCTCGACCAGTTTTTTGTGCTGGCCCACTGGGCATTTATCCTGCTCGTCACAGTGGTTGTCCTCCGCTATGGGCCAGAGCGCTCTTTGCCGTCTGCAGGCCGCACCGTGCAACTGGTCACCCCCGCTGCGGTGCTGCCCGCCTTTATCCTTTATGAGGCCATCGCCTCTGCCTACATCTGGCGCAAGCGGCCGCTTGCTTCGGGCCAGGCTGGCTGGTTTCTGGTGTTCACTCTCCTATTTGCCGCGCTGTTCTACGCCATCACGGGCGGGATCGGCAGCATCTTCTACTATCCGTTCGTTTTGGTCGTCATCTACGCCGCGCTTTCACTCAAGATAGGGGCTGCTGCGCTCTTTATCATCGGCGTTGCCATAGTCCATTTGCTGATCGGCCCCCTCCTCATCCCGCACGCAAACTGGAATGCGGACTTGGCGCGCGTGGCTGTGGGCGAATCTACTGTGCTGCTGGTGCTGGGGGGCGTGGCCTTGTTTTTCACTGAGCAACTCCGTCGCGACGCGCGCGCCTATCATGCCGCGCTGATACAAGCGCAACGCAGCGCCCTGCTCAACGAGGTTTCGCTGCGTCTGGCCGAACACGGCCTCAACCTCACCCGTGTGCTTGAGATCATTGCGGATGCAGCCCACCGTCTGCCCCAGACCGACTTTGCGCTGGTCGTGCAGTTTGACACCCCAGACCGACAACTGCGTGTGGTGGCGTCCACCACCGAAA
>CAZYQJ010000688.1:0-3206 GCA_964649925.1 uncultured Litorilinea sp. | reverse complement strand
GGAGAACAACGGCCTCCCCGGGTCCGGCCATCGGGAAAGTCACACGCCTCCACCTGCCCGTTGCCTAAAAGAACCCCGCACACATGTTGATTCTTCCTTTTGTTCATGGACTCTGTGGATATATCGTGAGGAAGCGCACGCTGCCTGGTCAAGCCTTGGTAGCGATCCGGAGCGCTTGCGTCGGAAAAGGCAGCGGCTTGTATTTCACCCTGGCAACAGCGGCCCTTACATGGCCGCGGGCATGATGGCTGTCACTCACCAGGCTGGCTCGAGCCAGGGATGAGCGAGCGATAGAGGGCGAGGGTTTGGGCGGCGCTCCCTGCCCAGCGAAAGCGCTGCTCAATGATCTGCAGCGCACGCAGCCGACGTCGCTGCGCAACGGCCGGGTCCGCAACCATCTGTTCTACCGCGTGCGCCAGACGGATCGGATCACCTGGCGGAACCAGCAGCCCTGTCTCTTCATGCGATACGACCTCGCTCAAGCCGCCTACGTCGCTGGCAATCACATTACAGCCTAGCGCCATCGCCTCCAAAGCCACAATCCCAAATGGTTCGTAGAGGCTGGGGATGACAATGGCATCTACCGTGCGATAGAGGCAATCGCGCACATAGTCACTGACAAAGCCAAGAAAGGCTACTGCCTTCTCAATGCGTAATTCATAGACCAATGTCTCAAAGTGCTGGCTATATTCACCCAAGATCAGCAGTCGGGTTCCGGGGTAATGGTCCAGGATGCGCGGCAAGGCGCGCAGCAAGACGAAAAGGCCCTTTTCAATGCGAAAGTTAGCGGAACCCGCAAACATCAAGAGCGGTTGGCCAGCGGTGCTGTAACGTTGGCGGAGCGCCTTGATCTCCTCCTCTGTACATCCCTCTTCGATACGCTCCTTGACCCCATTGAAGATCACGCAGATCTTGTGGGGCGACACGGCCAGTACGTTTTGAACTTCTTGGCGCATGAAACGACTGCACACGATGATCCTGTCGGCAACGCTGCACAGCTGTTGCTCCAGTTGCTCGATGCGGCTGTCAATCTCGCGCCGAAAACCTGCCTGCAAGACTCCTCGCGTTGTGGTATGTACCGTCGCCACCAGCGGCACTTGCCACTGCGCTTTGAGTTCAAGTCCGGCTGTAGCTGACAACCAGTCTTGCACATGAATGAGATCGTATAGGTGTTGCCGGGCCAACTTAGTGGCATGGCGGACAAACGTGGCATTGTTATCGGTGACACCCACATAGTGATCCTTCTCTATCAAGGGCATGTCCAGGCGATAGACGGTTACACACGCGCCGATAGATTCAACCCCTGCCCCTCCGGCATAGCGAGGCGTCAGCAGATCCACCTGGACTGATGTCTCCGGCGTCAGCGCGCCCATGGCTGCAAGTAACCCAGTCACATGTCGCCCGAGCCCACCTGAGCTATGCGGCGGGTATTCCCAACAGATCATCAGCACACGCATGGGCATCTTTCCGGCGGCAGATGATAGCGGCGCGCTATTTACCGATTTGGCGGTTGCGGTCAAGGACATATTGCGGATGAAAGGGGGGGGCTGTACGTTCCCACAACGCTTGCTGGGCCAATCCGATGAAGTATTCACTATGGCGATCGCGTACAGCCAACGTTTCGCCCATTGCTTGAAGCTTCTCGGCGGCAAATTGTCGCGCAAACTCATGCACCTCAAAGCGCTCTTCACCGACACGCTGGAGCAAGGATTTGTCGATGAGGGCAGCCAGGCTGGCGAGGGAAGCGTGCGTGACCTGCATGGCCGCCTCGCGGGTGAAACTGCCACGAAAGACCGATAGGCGCGCAAAGGTCTGCTGTTCCTCGGGCGTCAGTAACTGCCAAGAGTGCGCAAACACCGCGCGCAGCGAGCGATGGCGCGGGGCCAGATCACGTTGCTGCACCGCTAAGAAATCCATCCCTTGCTCGATCTGGCGGACGATCTCAGTGCAGGAAAGGAGGCGCACCCAGGCAGCGGCCAGCTCGATTGCCAGGGGCATCCCCTGGGAGAGACGGCAGATCTGAGCGATGGCCAGCCAATCTGCATCATTGATCACCATGTCGGTGCGCAAGCGCCGGGCATGGTGCACAAAGAGCGCGACGGCGCTATAGCTCACCAACTCGTCCTCTGGGGTGCCCTCTGGAGGCACGTCCAATCCCTCCACGTCAACGACCCATTCCTCTGCAAGATTCAGCCGCTCGCGTGAGGTGACCAGTAGCTTCACATGAGGGGCTAGCTGCAGCATCTCCGCCAGCACGGCCGCTCTCTCAACGAGATGCTCGAAGTTGTCCAAAAGCAACAGCATGGTTTTGTTGCGTATCGCCAAGCAGAGCTGACCTAGCCGGTTCTCACCAGATAAGGGGCCAAGATCAAGTGCCGCGGCGATGGTCTGTTCCAGGAGTCTGGGATCCTGCAGCGCAACCAACGGCGCAAAGATCACGCCATCTGAGTAGGTATGTAGATGCTCGCTCGCGACTTGGAGTGCCAGCCGCGTCTTGCCGATACCGCCTAACCCTACCAAGGTGATGAGCCTGACCTCTGGGCGGGCGAGCAGGTGAGTCAACCGGCACAGTTCTGTGTGGCGACCGATGAACGATGGCTGCAGCGGCAGCGGTTGGGGCGGCCGAGATGCTGGAGACGATACAGGCTGGATATCCAGAGGGAGGTGGTGAACCGCGAGTTCACCCAAGGCACAGGCTACAAAGCGAGGGCGTTCAGGTGCGTCGATGACAAGGCAGACAGCAAGCCGCTCTGCCATCTGGCGCGATGGCCGGCGCTGGTCATGTTCGATCTTTTGAATTGTAACGGTGGCACAGCCGACCTGGCGCGCCAAAGTCGCTTGGGTCATGTCCAGCGTCTGACGGCGACGGCGCACCCAATAGCCAAAGGAAGTTGTGGTCTGGTTTTCTGAGGTGGCGTGTATCAAAACAGTATGCCTAGAGTATCACAAACTCATACCCAGCGGCGGCGCCTGCCCATTATAGTGGCTGCACGTACCGAAATCAAGCACCGGAGCAGATAACGGGGTGGGTGAACAATGGAAGTGAATCAACAAGCTTCACGGAGAGCAAGGGCTAGCTCGGAGGAAGACACATGAGTCATCAGACGCCGATGTTCGACTGGCACACGACCGAAAGCGAGGAGGAATGGGTACGTCTCGTTGTCGCGCCCAGCGCACACGCACCGGCACGCACCCCATCGCGCCGT
>CAZYQJ010000687.1:0-3208 GCA_964649925.1 uncultured Litorilinea sp. | reverse complement strand
AAGGATGGGCGCGGTCGCACCGCTGGGGCTGCGTACCACCAAACGCCGGTGCGCGCCATCGCGCCCCAGACGCCGGTCTTCGACGACCGTCAAGTTGGATGACATAAAGTTGGGCGTCGGGTTGCCGTTGCCAAAAGGGGCCAAACGGCGCAGGTCTTCGGCCAGCGGCAGGCTGAGGCTCTCCAGGCGGAGGACGGCATCGACGGTCAGTCCAGGGGGGACATCGGGCGTGCGGTGTATTTCAACCTGCCGGTCGAGTTCGCGGCGAAAGCGGTCGATGTTCTCTGGCAGGAGGCTGACACCGGCTGCGCCGGGATGCCCGCCGTGGGTGATGAGCAGATGGCTGCAGGCGGCGATGGCACTGCCGATGTCCACACCGGGAATGCTGCGCGCGCTGCCGCGGGCCGGTTCGCCAGGGGGCGTCAGCAGCAGGACGGTTGGCTTGTGGAATTGCTCGGCAAGCCGCGAGGCGACGATGCCGACGATGCCCGCGTGCCAGGCCGGGTGTGCGATGACCAGGGCGTTGAAATCGAGGAGCGACGGCGCGCGCTCGATCATCTCCAACGCCACCGCGGTGATCTGGCTGGTAAGCAGGCGGCGCTGCTGGTTGAGCCGCTCCATGCGCGCCGCAAGCTGTCCGGCGCGGATGGGGTCGCGTGTGGTCAACAACTCGACGGCGACGGTGGCATCTTCGAGACGGCCCAAGGCATTCATGCGCGGTCCCAACTGAAAGCCGATGGCCTCAGCATCGACCGCGCTGGGTGTGAGGCGTGCGATCTCCATCAACGCCAACAATCCGGTGCGCCGCGTGGTCCGCAGCCGTTCCAGCCCCAACTGGAGCAAATAGCGCGCATCGTGTACTTGTTCGGCCACATCGGCCACAATGCCCAGGGCCACCAGGTCGAGCAGGTCAGCTTCTTCGCCCGCGCAGCCGCACACCCGGTATAACTCCTGGACAAGCTTGTAGGCCACGCCCACGCCCGGCAGGGTCCGCAGCGGGTCACCGTCGGGCAGAAATTTGGGGTTGACGACGGCATCGGCGCGACGCACGCTGGTGCGGCCTGCCTCGGCCACATCCGCACCCCAAAGCTCCCCTGCCGCGGGGCGGACAGCCAGCAGATCGGGCGGCGGGTCGTGGTGGTCTGTCACCACGACGGTGATGCCCTGGTCCTTTGCAAAACCAATGGCCTCGCCATCGGTGATGTCGGTGTCGCAACTGATGATCAGGTCAGGGCGGGTTTCGGGCTGGTCGATCCGGGCCTGGAGCTTCTCCAGCCGGATGCCGTGCCCTTCGCTGAAGCGGTTGGGCACATGAAACTGCACACACTCATCCCCGGCCAGGCGGCGCAGCGCGGCCACCAGTAAGGAGGTGGAGGTCTGCCCGTCTACGTCAAAGTCGCCCCAGACCAGGATGCGCTGTTTCTGGCGGATGGCATCGGCCAGGATTTGGGCCGCGTCGGCCACGCCGTAGAGCGCGGTGGGTGGGGCCGGACGATAATGCGCCGGGTCGAGAAAGGCGCGGGCACGTGCAGGGTCATCCAGCCCGCGCTGGGCGAGCAGTTGGGCGATCAGGTGATTCCCGCCGACGACGTCACGCAGGGCGGCAGACGGTTCGACAGGCGGGAGAATGGACCAGGTGGCAGGCATACGTGGCAGTTAAGGCAAGCTAGGGGCTAGAACGCCAACTCGTTGATATCGTCCAGCCCAAAGTCTAGCGATTGTGCGGCTGTGTCCGGGATCAGGTCTTCGACGTCGTCGAGGTCGTCCAGGCGGCCTGCTTCGACGCCCCGGTTGCAGCGGCTGCGGTAGGTGCAGAAGCGGCACAAGCGCATGCGTGTGGCTTCCGAATCGGGGGCAAGCGGGAAATCGGCATTGGTTTTGCCCGATAAGATGCTCGCCAACAACGCCAATATCTGCTGGCGGTTGGCATCGTGCTGGCTGCTGCCGTAGCGAAAGACGATAGGCTGGGTGGGTGCGGCGGTAAACCAGTAGCGCATCTCCAGCTGTTCGGGCACGATCGATCCCCATCCCAGATAGGGTGCGGCCTCCACCAGCACAAAGGGATAGACGATGCTCTGCAGGCGGCGGCGCAACTGCACGGGATCGGTGCGGCGGCGGCCTGTCTTCCAGTCGATGATGACCATGCGCCCAGCTTGGGTGGCGGCGACCAGATCATATTTGGCTGCCAGGCGGACGGTCATGGGTGTGATCGAACCCTCGACAGCGACTTCCAGCGTGATGCTGAGGTTGCATTCAACCTCGACGCGCGCGCCGGTCAGGTCCGCTGGACGGTAGGCACGATAGTCGGCAAACCAGTCATCCAGCGGCGGCGGCAGGCTCTGATCCAATTCATCCAGGTCCAGGCCGATCTCAGCGCGCTGGACGAGGCGATGAAACTGCGCCCCCAGGCGCATCAGGGCTTCATGTTCCTGGACGGGCGAAGCCTCGACCGCGGGCCAGGGCAATTGCTCCACATAGGTGTACCAAAAGCGGCGCGGGCAGTCGCTGTACGCTTGCAGGCTGGACTGGCTGAAGGCAAAGTCTTCAGGGATCAGCGGGGTTCTGACGGTGAAGGTGACAGGATGACGCTGCATGGGGCCATGATAGCACAGCGGCCGCGCCTAGACCAATCGTTCTAAGGCGCATCACCCTTGCCGCGCGGCGGCGCGGTAGACCTCTACGGTCTGAGCGGCGCAGTGCGCCCAGGTGAAGGACGCGGCGCGGGCCAGGCCGCGGGCAGCCAGCGCATCCGCCAGCGCGGGCTGTGTCAGCACCAGGTGGATGGCCGCGGCCAACGCTTCATCGTCGTGTGGCGAGACATAGAGTGCGGCGTCGCCGCCGACTTCGGGCAGGCTGCTGGCTGTGGATGCGACCACCGGCGCGCCGCACGCCATCGCCTCTAGCATGGGCAGGCCAAAGCCTTCGTACAGGCTGGGCATCAGCACACAATCGGCGGCGGCATAGAGGCCGGGCAGATCGGCGTTAGGGATATAGCCGGGAAAGAGGACATCCCCTTCCAGGCCGAGGCGCGCCACCTCCTGCTGGACAGGGTCAAAGAGCCAGCCCTGCCCACCCGCCAGCACCAGCCGGTGGGGGTGGCCCAGGGTCTTGAGCCGCGCCAGGGCGCGCAGCGCCAGCCGGTGATTTTTGCGTGGTTCAAGCGTGCCAAGCATGAGCAGGTACGGCCTGTCAGGGCTGTAGCGGGTGC
>CAZYQJ010000686.1:508-3212 GCA_964649925.1 uncultured Litorilinea sp. | reverse complement strand
AGGCAGGCAGGGTTTTGGGGCGCGCCGCCAACCACCAGGCGCGCAGAGGTGATGGGGCCGCAGCGGTGCTCATCGCAGTGCTACTGGGCGCGTATCCAGTGGACGACGGAGAGAAGTTCTGCGTCGCTCAGGTTGGGGCGTCCTCCGCTGGGGGGCATGACCACGCCCGTTGTGTTGCGCGGGTCGTCGACAGCCACCCCCTGGCGGATCAGCGCCAGGATGTCGACATCTGTGCCGGTGTTGACCAACTCCGAATCGACCAGGTTCTTACCCAGGTTGGGTATCCCGCGCGCGTCCACGCCATGACAAGGCGCACAACTTGTGCGGTAGATCTCCTCCCCTTGCGCGAGGTCAACAGCGGCTGATCCCGAGGTGTCTTCTGAGGCCGAAGTTTCAGCAGGGGTAGAGATGGGAGCCTCCGTCGCGACTTCGGTCAGCGCCAGCGCGGGTTGGGGCGGGCCGAAGAACCAATACAGGATAGCGAACGCGATCATCACGGCGGCGATCACACCGGCTACTTGCCACCAGGGGGTGGGCTGGTTGGCGAGTTCATCCGGTTCGCCCGAGGTGAGGGCGATCAATACCATGATGGTGATGATAAAAAAGCCAACCATGGCGAGGAAGGGTATGGTGACAAAGCCAAACCAGTTGATCCATGACGTGGTGCAAGGGACCCCGCTCCGGCATACGGTGGGCGCGCCAAAGATCGTCGTCTTTTGGATCAGGTAGTGATAGGTGGAAATCCCCTGTCCGATGATCGACAGCGGCAGCACATAATAGGGCAGGTTTCCATCCTGGCGCAGTAGCCCTACGGCCAGGATTACCGTCAGCGGATACATAAAGATGCGCTGATACCAGCAGAGGTCACAGGGAATGTAGCCGAGAACCTCGCTGAAGTAGAGGCTGCCGAACATGGCGACCCATGCGGTCAAGAGTGCAACATAGAGGCTGGAGCGGTTGAGAAAGTGAGAAGGATTAAGCTGGTTCATGCACGTTGATCCTCGCCGCGCGCATGGCTGCGGCGTCTAGTTGGGTAGACAATGAGCTTGGGGGTAACACACTCCCGGCGGCACAGAGCGACCGGGGCCAAGAGCAGTCATACGTTACGATAAAGAAATGCGATCGACGGACCCAGTATCGTGAAAGTAAACGGCGCGCGCCGCGGGCGGTTCCATCTCTGGAATAAAGCCGTAGGCGCGTGAGACAATATAGAGCGGGCGATTCTTGACCTCATCATAGATGCGTCCCAAGTATTCGCCCAGGATACCCAGAAAGATCAGTTGGACGCCTCCCAGGAACAACACGCTGACCAGCGTGGTGGCCTGGCCCAAGAAAAAGCTGCTGCCGGAAAGCCGCAGGATGATGGTGACGATGATGCCGAGCAGGCTTAAAATCGCCAGCCCAAACCCCAGGAAGGTCGCCAGTTGCAGCGGGACATAGCTAAAGCTGGTGATGGCGGAGATCGCCAGCCGCACCATCTTGCGGAGGGGATACTTGGTCTCCCCAGCGTACCGTTCGGCCCGCTCGTATTCGACCCCGATCTGGCGAAAACCGACCCAACTGGAGAGGCCGCGCATAAACCGGTGCTGCTCGCGCAGGCGGCGCATGGTCAGCACGACGCGCCGGTCCATCAAGCGGAAGTCGCCCGCATCGAGCGGTATCTGGACATCGGTGATCTGTTTGAGCAGCCGGTAGAACAGGCTGGCCGTCCAGAGCTTGAACCTGGTTTCGCCCTGACGCATGGTGCGCACTGCATAGACGACCTCATAGCCTTCGCGCCATTTTTGCACCATGCGCTGCACGACTTCGGGCGGGTCTTGCAGGTCGGCATCCATGACGATGACGGCATCGCCTTCGGCAAAGTCTGTCCCAGCGGTGATGGCGATTTGGTGGCCGAAGTTCCGGCTAAAATCCAGTACCTTGATGCGCTCGTCCTGGGCGCGTAGTTGGAGCAGCAGTTCAAGTGATCGGTCGCTGCTGCCATCGTTCACACAGACCATCTCCCAGCGCTCGCCGATTGCCTCCATAATTGTCAGCACGCGGCGGTAGAGTTCGGGAATGACAGGTTCCTCGTTCCAGATCGGGATGACCAGCGAGATGGTCGGGCGACTTTGCTCTTCCTGGGCCATGCGGTGTATCGTAATCGAAAGGGAGGTAGCGGTCAAGCAGGAGCGGCCCTGCAGCGGGATCCGTTGCTGGGAATGTTATGCGGAATGGTGCGCTACGCAACGGAACCCGCGGTTGCTACGTAGTAGGATAGCGGATGATCAGTTGGCTGGCTTGATGTTTCGCCCAGGGTGAATTGACGCAGATCGGCGCGGATGCTAGACTTCGCGGGATTTGTCTCTTCGAGAGCCAGCACGTAATCTGAGCGCGGTCGCGCACTGTTCGCATGGGATTGATACCAGTAGAATAGGGATGCATGGAGCCATTATCGCCGCAACATAGGATGCCGCCAGCGGTGGGGAGTGACCTGGCAGGGAGCCTGCCGATCTTTCCCAAGCGGGTGGGCAGTACGTTGACCAGCAGCGCACCTCTATCCAGCCTGCGCGCCAAACAACTGTTGTTCAACCGGCTCGATACGCCGGGCCGCATCCACATCTACCGGGCCGAGTGCCAGGCAGGTGAGCGTTTGCGTCTGCAACTGCTCGTTCCTGTGCTGCCGACGGGCGGGACGGTGGCCCCGGCTATCGCGCTGGTGGCG
>CAZYQJ010000686.1:0-498 GCA_964649925.1 uncultured Litorilinea sp. | reverse complement strand
CTGCCTGCGGGCTACAGCGCGGTTGTCGCGCCGCCGCCCACCGAATTGGTTGCGCCGGTGCGCGACGTGCTGACGCGGGCCAGCTACTATCCCGGCCCGGTGATCGACACGCGCACGTTGGTTGGCGGGCGCTGCTATATCGTGGTGTGGAGTCCCTATCACCACATGGGCAAATATGTGCTGCAGATCGGCTATGCCTGGCCATGGCGATGGACGTATTGGGCGCAGGTGCCGCGCTTTTGGTGGCAGATCCGCGGCTGGTTTGGGTTAAGCCGGTGGGCTGCCTATATCGCAGCGGCCGGGGCTGTGGGGCTGGCTCTGATCCTCCGATCGGTCATCCGGCGGCGAAAGCGGCGTGCATCCGCTGCCGAACACCCTGCGCCGGATCATGCGTGAAGTCCAGGTGACTACTGGAGAAGGTTGAAGGAACCCGAACGTGCGAATCATTCTTTATTTGGGCAAGGGTGGTGTCGGCAAGACCACCGTCGCGGCGGCTTC
>CAZYQJ010000685.1:0-3217 GCA_964649925.1 uncultured Litorilinea sp. | reverse complement strand
TGCGGTGCGGCCGCTGGGGTCCAGGGTAATGCGGTAACGCTGCCACGGGATATAGAAATAGGTATAGCCGCGCAGACAGACCTCGTTGACCTCGGTCTCGCCAAAGACCGATTCGGGGTTGGCGATGGGTGCGAGGCGGCGGATATCCTCTACCGCCAACACCTGTACCCACATCCCCGTGATCCGGTAGGTGAATTCGGCGGAACGCCGTGCGTTGTTCGCCAGCCGCGCGTCCTCCCCGGTCGCGCGCGGCTGCGGCGGGTCCAACACGCGGGGAACCAGCGCCCAGGGCAGAATGGCAAGAAAGAAAAAGAACAGCACCTTCGTCCGCCAGGATCGCTGATCCAACTGAATCGCGGTCCCTGCCAGCCGCCACACCAGGCTGGCCCCCAGCCACAGCAGCCAGAGCATCAACAGGTTGAGCAAGAAATCGAGCAGCGCCACATGGCTCACCCCGCGCAGGTCGATCAACGCGATGGGCAGCGGGAAGCCGCGCCAGCCCGTACAGCCTGCCGGACACCCTATGTAATGGGGAGGCACGACAAAGAGGTAATAGCCGCCGATGCACATCAACAGTGCGGCCAGAAAGGTAGAGACGACAATCCGAAACCAGTAGCGGGTCTGCTGCGTCCACCAGACAATCAGCAGCGTGATCAACAGCCCGGCCATGACCGCCAACCCCAAATCCACCAGGTCGGCAAAATAGACCCATCCTTCCAGCCATGGCGGCAGCCCGCGCACCGGCATAACGGCTCCTTACTGTGCCCCCAGCAGGCTATCAGGGGCCTGCCAACAGAGGAAACCGCGGCTCATGCTCTCCGGCAGCAGGAAGAGCGCTTGGGGCCGGTCTGCCCCATCCCAGCGCGCCAGTTCCAAACTATCATCCTCCAGTTCGGCGATGGTCAGCGTGTACCGCCCATCTTGGCAGACGGCAAAATCGCGCAGCTCGCGCTGGTTGGGGAAGAGATAACTGCGTAGCTGTACCACTCCGCTGGGCTGGTCCGCGCCAGGCAGTTGCACCAGCACCACGCCAAAGCGTTCGACGCCAAAGGTATCGCCTGGCGCAAACCGGGCACGCGCCACGACCAGCCGTTCATTGCCCTGCCATCCTAGGTTGGGGGCAAGGAACTCGAACCGGTTCTCCGTGGCATAGACGGTACGGATCGTGCTTGCCCCGCGGCCGCTCAACGTGAGCACACGCAGTTGATTGGCGGGCCGGATAAAACCGGAAGTCAGGCTTGGATGCTCTGGATCATGGACAAAATAGGCCAGCTTCGTCCCGTCTGGGCTGACCTGAAGCGGGCCGCGGTAGGTTTCGGGCGTCAGCAGCAACTGTGGAGCCTCTGCCACTTCACCCAGCCCCTCTGGATTGAGCCGCACCGTCATCCGGAAGACGCCGGTATAAAGCTGCTGAGCAACACGACCCACACTGTCAAAGAGCAATGTCACCTGCGTGAGCGCCCCGCTCGCCGGGTCATATTCCGGATAGACGGCAAGCAGGATCGGGATGACCGGTTCCTCTACCACTGGGCTGGCCTCGCGGAAGAGTTGGCTGGTAGCACGGAACTGCAACGCCACGCTCCCCGCTTCCGGGTCGTAACGCCAAAGCTGCCACTGGTCCAGGTTTGCCTGCGGCGTCTCGATCCACCACAGACCGGCGACAGGGTCCGCCACCACCCCGCGCAGCGAGTGGAACGGCTGGGCATAGACCTCAACACCCATGCCGTCGGCGCGAATCCAGCTAAAGCGGTTGGTCCCTACCGGTGCATCTTGCGTGCTGACCACCACGCCCGCCGCGGGGTCTGGTCCAGCCCAGGCCGCCTCACGTTCATCCGTCCAAAGCTGGCGCAGCGTGCCTGCGGTCTCCAACAGATAGACGCCTGCTTCCTCGCGGCTCCCCATCATACCGACAGCCATCCCCTGGGTTACAGGGATCGCCAGGTCAGGCAGGTTGAGCAGCCGTGCCCGCTCGCGCACGGGCATCGCCACGATCCGCACCTGGGTCGCCAGGAAGCGGCTAGGGTCGTCCGGCTGCGGTTCACCGCTGACATACACCTGCGTGCCCGGCCACAACAATTCGGCGGGCGCAGAAGCCCAGTCTGCCGGAAACATGCCAAACAGCCCCGTCCAGATCTGGACGGGCGCAGTCTCTACCACCAACTGGCGGGTTTGGCCCTCCGCGTCAATGGCCGGGATCGGGGAGAGCGGGTCGGCAGGGATGCGTTCACCGCCAATGGTCACGGCGATCTCCTGACCGGCCACGGGCTGCGGCGCGACAATGGCTGCGAGCGGCTGGGGTGCGGGCTGCTGCAGGGCGACCGTCACCAGCGGTGTTGGGGTCAACGTGGCGGTGGGCGGGCCGGGCGTGGGCGTCAAGGTCGGCGTCGGCGGGATCACCGGCGTGCCGTCTGCCCGATAGCGCGGCAGGAAGGCCAGATCGCCGGAAACTTGCAGCAGGTCGGTCGCGATCCAGCCGACAATCCCGTCCTGAGGGTCGCCCGGTTGGTTGACGCGCAAGAGGATCCAGTCGCCCGCCTCGGTGATGCCGTAGAGGTCAACGGCAATGCCATAGGTCAGTTGGTCAATGGCTGGGTACTCGGTCGCCGGTCCCGCGCGCAGGTTAGCCGGGGATCGGAAGACAATCGCCCGCGCCAGCGGCGCCTGGTTAGGCGAAATCTCCGGGATCGGATAGGGCGGCGTCGTAGGTGTAGGCGGCGGCGTATCGGTCGCGGTCGGTTCCGGCGTTGAAGTCGGCGTCGGCGTAAAGGTGGGGGGCGGTGTGGGTGATTCGGTTGGCGTCAGGGTGGGCGTCGGCGTGAATGTGGGCGTAGCGGTCTCCGTCGGAACCGGCGTGGGTGACGGCGTAAAGGTCGGCGTCGGCGTAAACGTCGGCGTCGGCTCGGCCAGCGCATCTTCGGGCAGGGGCGGGCCAAGCGCAGCCGCGGCGGCCGCGTCCAGGGTTGGCAGCGGCGGCGCAGGCGTCACCACTTCAGTGTTTTCGTATGGCGGCAGCGGTTCAAAACCAGCCACCCGGTAACCGCCATCAGCATCCTGGTCGAAATAGGCGATGAAGGCGCGGTTGCGGTCGGCGTTGTCAAAGAATCGCAGCCGGTCGGTGATCGAGTTCCCCAGCAGATCGCGCCCCTCGCCATCCTGATACATCCCCATCCAGATCGCAGGCTGGCTCAACCCCAGATCATAGGCCTGTTGGAGCAGG
>CAZYQJ010000684.1:0-3217 GCA_964649925.1 uncultured Litorilinea sp. | reverse complement strand
GAAAGCGAACTCGCCGCGCTGATCCACAGCCTGGAACCGTCCGCGGGCGCGCCGCAGCGAACGCCCTATCGCTGGCAGATTGGGCGGCTATTCAGCCCCTTCTCGCCCATCGGCGTAACCTATGCCGTGGGCTGTCCGGTCTGCACAGGGGAAGACAGATCAGGAAGATCAGGGGCGGCCAACGCGCCGCGCGTGGCACGCACCACATAATCTGCGGCCCAGGGCAACCAGGACCCGAGTTTCACTAGCCCGCCCGCCAGCGAGGGCGCCATCAGTAGCCGCTGCAGCGTATGCGCCATCTGCACGCGTTTGCTAAACTCGGTACGCCACACCTCGGTATAGTCGGTTTTCCACTCCGCCAGGGAGCAGTCGCCGCGCAGATAGGCTTCCGCGCCCGCGGCGCACAGTTCAGCCCCGCGCAGCGCCATCGCCATGCCATCCCCGCACAGCGGCGGCAGCATCAGCGCGGCGTCGCCCAGCCGCGGCAACCCGGCCCAAAGCTGTGGCGGCGTCTGCGTGTTGACCGCACCGACGGTGCAGGTCGTCCCCGACACAGGTCGCGCACCTGCTAAGCGTTCAGCCAGCGCAGGGTTTGCCGCTTCCGCCGCGGCGAACATGCGATCGACCTGCCCGCCCGCGGCGCGAAACGCCTTCTCCTCCACCAGCAGACACAGGTTGGTGCGCCCGCCTTCCACCGGGTTGATACCGGCATAGCCGCCCGGGAAGAGAAATAGCTCGACCTGATTGGAGACCGGCACCCCCTCCAGATGACGCTTGAGACCGACCGCACGGCTCAAGGGCGCGCCCTGTCCCTCCTGCGTCGTGCGTGGGGTGGGGTGTGGGCAGAGCGCCGCCCGCACCTGCCGTCCCGCCGCCAGCAGGACGACGCGCGCCGTCACCTCGCCGTGCTGCCCGTCGCGGCGTAGGGTCACCCGATAGCTGTCTTGCTGGCGGGTAGTACGCAGCGCGGTGGTTGCCGTCCACAGAGTGACGCCCCAGGCCGCCGCAGCCTGAGCCAGCGCACCGTCCAGGGCGTAGCGGCTGATGCCCCAGGCTGCCGCGGGCAGCGGGCGGCGCAGCCGTTGGCCGCCAGGCGTGGCGATTTCCACATGGGTCAGCGACGTCGGCCCCTGTTCGGCCAGCACATCCGTGAGGCCCAGCGCGGTCAGCGTACCCTGTGCCTCTGGCGAAAGAAACTCACCGCAGACCTTGTGCCGGGGGAAGCGGTCACGCTCCACCAATAGCACCTGCCGTCCACACGCTGCCAACGCCGCAGCCGCGCTGCTTCCGGCAGGCCCTGCCCCGATCACAACAACATCATACGCACCTAAATCCATCGATCGATTGGCCTGGGGGACAGCCATCATCACCACCCTTCACAAAAACCCAAATACAGATCACGCGTATAGGCCGGGCCTGCCGCCTGACTTGGCCGCATCCCGGCTGTACATCAGGTGAACGCTACGCCGGAGGTGCCGGTTACCTCAACCGCATCATCCACGCCCAGCGCAGGCGCGGCGACATAGCTCAAGCGCGCCATCTCCAGTACCAGCCCCGGCCCAAAGGCCATCGCCACCCCTGGCAGCGAGTGAGCCGGGTAGGGTTGGGCGCGCAGGCGGCGGCGCGTCTCAGCCAACACAAACAGGATCGTCGCCGAAGAGACGTTCCCCACCTCGCGCAGCACATGGCGGCTCGCCGCTACCTGACCCTCGTCCAATTCGAAGATCTCCGCCAGCCGGTCTACAATGCTGCGCCCGCCGGGGTGGATGGCCCAGAACGCAGGCCGCTGCGACCCAAAGAGTGCATCCAACGCTTCCGGCGCAGCCTCGGCCAGGTGATCCGGCACTCTGGGCGAAAGGCGTAAGTTAAAACCATAATTGCCAATCTGCCACGCCATCTCGTCCTCGGTGTCGGGTTTCATCCCGGTGTAAAATTGGTTCAAGGTGAAGTGATCGCCGCCGAACCTGTCATCGCCTGCGCTCCCCACCAGACAGGCCGACGCACCGTCCGCAAAGATCGACCCGCCGATCAGGTGGTCGCGCTGCGGGTTGGGCTGGCTGTGCAGCGAGCAGAGTTCCACACTCACCACCAGCACCAGCGCGTCCGCATCGGCGCGCACAATGGCGTTGGCGACACGCAGCGCGTTAAAGACAGCCGAACAGCCCATAAAGCCGATCAGCGTACGCTCCACCGTAGCGCGCAGCCCTAGCCCTTTGGCCAGCGCAAAGTCCAGCCCCGGCGCATAGAAGCCCGTGCAACTCACCACTATCAGATGGGTGACGTCTCGCGCCACAGCCTCCGGCAGCGTGTGCGTTGCCTGGGCATGGTCGCTAAACGCGGCCTGCGCCGCCTGTATTCCTAATGGCGCGGCCTCCTGCTCATAGATCGCCATCCGCTCCGCCGTGGAAGGACTGCGATCCTCGCTGACACCGGGCGCAAAGCGGGACTGATCAGGAGGGTCCAGGTAATGGGGTGTCACAGCATAGCGCCGCTCAATGCCCGACTCCCGGCAGAGCGCGGCGATGATCCGGCCCTGGGCGGAGCGCTCGCCAAACGAAGCCGCCATCCAGGCCCCAATCTCCGATTGCGATGCACTATAATAAGGTAGCGCCGTCCCGATAGCGACAATCGCGGGACGGCGCACCTTCGCCTCTGGCGAATAGGAAGCTTGGCTCATCAACAGGTTATCCTCGAAAGCGTTGCCGTGTCCCGATACCGTTGTACCGGCGACACGATCATACGAGGCCACCTCGCTTCAAACCAGCCTCCAAGGTAGGTTGTGAGGATACAGCTACGGATCGAATGTGCGGCAGACAACCGTCAGGATCACCGATACCCTTCGGTGTGTGCAGTCACGGGCTGCCCTGTGACCGCATTGGGGGATTCCTGAGCAGGTACAGCTAACAATTCCTTAAGCCGGTAGTAGGCGGGTTTTTTGTCGCCGCGGTAGCTCACCAGCCCCATGTGGTACTCATTTTCGTCCACATGATAGCCCTCAATCGCCACCCGGTTGGGCGCAAGGTCGATAGCGGAATACCAGTAAAGCCGCTCCACAGGCGCGGCGACCGCCTTCTCCAGCATCTGAACCTGGAGTTGGTGGCGGCCTACGCTGCCCGCCTCCATATCCCAGGTCGCCAGCCCAGTCTCCGTCACCCAAACCGGGCGGCCCTGGGTGTGAGCGGCAATATAGTCGATTTGCCCCTCCCAGCCGCGCCAG
>CAZYQJ010000683.1:0-3238 GCA_964649925.1 uncultured Litorilinea sp. | reverse complement strand
CGCAAACGCATGGTGGAACAGCATAACAGAGGAAATGTGAGCGAATGAGACAACGCATATGGCTGCATGGCGCAGCGCTGCTGCTGATCGGTCTGCTGTTGGCCGGTTGCGGGCGTGGGGGCGCTGAGCCGACACCGACACCCACCAAAACGCCTGCCACCGAGCAATCGGGGGAGGCGCAAGATCCGCAAGACACCAGCGATGCAACGCCGACGCCTGCCGCGGCCGCACAGTCCACCCCTGAACCGCCCGCCACGCCCACGCCGAGCGAGAAGACGGTGGCGGTGATCAACGCCAGCGTGCTGAATGTGCGCCGCTCGCCTGCCGCCGATGGGGAAATCGCGCAGACGGTGGCGCAGGGGGAGCAGTATGATGTGATTGGCCGGAGCCAGGATGGCGGATGGATTCAGATCGGGGAGGACAACCGGGAGTTGGGTTGGGTCTCTGCCGAGTTTGTCACGCTGGAGACGGTCCCTGTGGGCGGCGGGGATGATGTCGCCGAAGCCCCCACGACGGGCGAGGGTACGTCGGAACAGCCCGCTACCCAACAGCCTGCTGCGGGCAGCGGCAATTATTTGCCCGCGACCATGCGCAGCCCGGACTTTGGCGCACAGGCGTTTCTGTGGTGGCGGCCCGAAATTGCCGACCGTGACCTGATGTTGATGAAGGATGCGAATTTCGATTGGGTCAAGCAGACATTTGCCTGGGAGACCATCGAGCGCAGCGGCAAGGGGCAGTTCGATTGGTCGACTGCCGACCGCGTGGTGACGCACGTCAACCAGGCTGAGTTGAAGCTGTTAGCCCGCCTGAGCACCGACCCAGAACTGAGCAACTTCTGGGCGGGTCACCCGCCGGGCAATGCCAGCGATTTTGCCGACTTCGCCTTTGCCGTGGCGAACCGCTATAACTGTACGCCGCAGGCTGTGGGCTGTATCCAGGCCTATCAGATTTGGAACGAACCCAACCTGGCGCGTGAGTGGGGGTTTACACGTCCCAACCCTGCCCAGTATGCAGAGTTCTTGCGGATGGCGTATGCAGCGATCAAGCGTGCTAATCCCAACGCCATTGTGATCAGCGCGGGGATGGCCCCCACGGGCGACAACAACGAACAGGCCATGCCGGATGAGATCTTTTATGACGGCATGTACCAGGCGATGGGCGGTAACAGCGACGGCTACTTTGACATGTTGGGGGTGCATGGCGCAGGGTTTGCCGCGCCGCCTGAACTCGACCCGGCGGAGGCTGCCTCGAATCCCGCCTATGGCGGCTATCGCTTTTTTGCGTTCCGCCATGTGGAAGATATCCGTGCCATCATGGAACGCTATGGCGATGCCGACAAGCAGATCGTGCTGTTGGAGTTTGGCTGGACCTATGACCCGGTCAACCCGGCGTATCGCTGGCACGGGGCCGACGCGGGGATCGACGAGATGGTGCAGGCCGACTATCTGCGCCGCGCCTACCAGTATGCGGCGGCCAACTGGCAGCCGTGGATTGGGCTGATGAGCCTGTTGACCATGCCCAACCTGGACTGGCTGGAGGATGGCAACCCACAGGATGAAGAACAGTACTGGTGGGCGATCATGGAGCCGAGCCAGATCGACGAGTTGCGGCTGCGTGCGGCCTTTGTCGTGCTGTGCGACTATTTCAACACGGTGAAGGGGTCGACGTGTAAGTACGCGCCCGAATAGAAAAGGGATCAGTTGTCGGTAGTCAGTTATCAGAAGGGAGTAGGGGCAGAGCGCGGCTTCTGCTCTGCAAACTGGCTACTGACAACTGCAAATTCTACTGACCGCTGGTAAAACCGAGGAAGAGTTGCAGGGTCTCCTCGCCGAGGGTGGCGATGAAGTCGATCCAGTCGCCGTCCGTCATGCCGCCCAGGGTGGTCTCTTGCAGTGTGTTGGTGTCGACTTGCCAATAGTTGCCAGCGTACCAAAAGCCGAACAGGCCCATGAGAATCACGGCGACAAAATAGAGGCGGATCAACTGGCGATTGGGGCGAGTTCTCATAACACACTGGCTTTGCGGTCATAGGCCGCCAACGACACACGGGAACGGCTGGATCACGATTTGCCAATCGGCTTATCTATGATATACTGATGGGTACCATTGTCCAAATGGCAGGGGTGAGTAGCTCAGCTGGTTAGAGCGCACGGTTCACATCCGTGAGGTCGCGGGTTCGAGTCCCTCCTCGCCCACTAAAACCGTTGCAGATAGGTGTCATCGCCTCCTCGCAACGGTTTTTTTGTTTGACATAATTTCTGCCAGAACCATCACGGATGAATTACGCAAAGTAGTTAATCATAGGGCCGAGAAGGCGCAGATGAAGCCTGTGGGGGTGGTTCAGGCTGGACGGCGCGATGCCAAGACAGAAATCAGCGATCGCGGCGACAAGCCGTTCGTGGTGGAACCGGCACTCTGGAGCCATGCATTTCGACATAATGTCCCGCCCGTCCTGACGTGGACTGATACCAATAAAGCCACCACAAGTGTCGAAATGGTTGTGAACTCCCTCCGACTTCTGTCTGCTCTTCAAAACCCACGTCGCATGCAGATGTACCAATGACTCTACAGCCTCCCCCAGTTGTTTTCAACAAGTGGTTTTTAGAGGCTTAGGGCGGCACCCCTGTTGACAGTCCCTAACGCACAGGGTAGACTGGGCTTGCGGCTAGTTCTCTTGGCGACTGCAGTTCTCTCTGCCCTCGAACGACCGAAACGCTATCCGCGGAGCAGTGGTAACCTCAGAACGGCCCTCTTCGGCTCAGTCTTACCGACAGCGCCTATCGCGGTGAGCCCCATAACTGGCAAGAGATCCGTCTATGGCCAATGAGTTTCGGTCATATGTCCATTGCTAAGACGTGGATCGTCTGACAGCATGGACAAAAGCATCTGCCGCGCCATCATAAGTCATAGAACCAACTGAACCTCCGTCCCCGTCAGGAAATCAAATGAGTAGTCCGGTCATCCAAAGCATCCCCGAGCAAGGCCAGCTGGTCGAGATCCGTCAGCGTCCTTTCGTCGTCACCGAAGTTACGAAGAGCACCCTACCCTCCTCGCCTCTCGATACCAACGGCGATGGGGCTCACCACCTGATCACGCTTAACGCCATCGAAGATGATGCGCTTGGCGAAGAACTGCGCGTGATCTGGGAGCTGGAACCGCATACGCGTATCCACGAACAGGCTTCCCTGCCCACTCCTACCGGATTAGATTCCCCACTGCGCTTCGATGCCTTCCTCAA
>CAZYQJ010000682.1:0-3245 GCA_964649925.1 uncultured Litorilinea sp. | reverse complement strand
GCCAGTTTTTCGCGCACAAAACTGACGGCGCGATCGCGCGTGGCCGCCACCACCTCAAACACCTCAACGACTTTGGGCGGCACACGCTTGCCGCAGTACGCCGTCCAGGTCAGGTCCGCCATCGATCCCTGCGGGTTGTCCTGCTCCTTCGTCCACAGGTCGATCAACACCATATCACCTTCGCGGATGGGGCTGTGGTGTTTGGCGCTGGGGCCATAATGCGGGTCGGCGGCGTTGGCGTTGACCGCCACAATCGGGTCCAGCGGTTCCATGCCCAGTTCGGCAAAGCGGTTGGCAATAAACTGCTGCACCTCATACTCGTTGACGGCTGCCCCAGCACGTAACTGCTGGGCAATGTAGTCAAAGGCGCGATCCTTGGCATCCAAACAGGCAGTCACCGCGCGGCGATGGCCTGCCACCTGCGCCTCGCTGAGGACGGCCAGGACCAACTGCGCTACGTCGGCGCTGCTGTGGATCTCCGCGGCGGTACTCTGCTCCACGACTTCCTTGATGCCCGCGTCGATGCGGCTGATAAAGGGCAGCGCATTGCCGGGGCTGTATTCCATCACAATTCTGGGGCGTCTTGTCGATGGCTGCGACCCATCTATCCCCAACAGCCTGGGCAGGGCTTCGGCCATCTCCTGCCAGGTGACATAGCGCAAGCGCGGCCCCTGCAGTTCGGGCGCAGCCTCCTCAAACATATGGCCTTCGATGCCATGCACCAGCCAAGCAGGTTGGCCCTGGGCTGGGATCCAAAGAAACCAGCGGCGGCTGCCGCCGTGGGTCAGACCGGCTACATTGATGGCGATTGGATTCAGGTCACGGAAGTTGTAGAGTAACCAGCCATCATAGCCCTGGTCACGGAGGTAGGTCTGGACGTGAGAGAGGTTCATACAAACTCAGTTCTTGCGATGTGGATAAAGCAGGCATCCGTCCATCGGAGAGTACAACGTTCCGGCCAACGCCCACCCGTTGGCCCGCGGACGGTGGCTCCCACGCGGCTCAAGCTAATAGTGAATAGACACCATTATGGCAAGAGGAGCGGAGAAACGCAAATCACATTCATGACCTCTACCCCTCTTTTTATCACTTAGCGGCCCATAACCGCAGGGGGAATGGCTGACAGCGTGGCGCGAGAAAGCCACCTGAGTTGGCTGCGGCGTGGGTGCAGCCGCCAGCCAAGAGCGTCCCCCAATAAATAACGCCCGCTTGAGCGGGCATGGGGGGTAGTCGCAACAACAACCGCTGCGACCCTGTTGTAGATGCGAGTCTGACCCACCTACAACAGAGTCGCCAGGCGATCTCCGGGCAGGGAGCCGTCGCTTACGTCAGCGCGCCAATACCCAAGACCACCATCACAAACAGGATAAGCGCAATAACCAGGAAGATACCAAATAAGACACGCGCAACCGTAGCGGCCCCGCGTGCAACCCCGGTGAAGCCCAGCGCACCTGCTACCAAAGCGACTACCAGGGCGATCACCGCCCACCATAATAGACTCATAATCACTATCCTTTCTGTCCCAGGCCGATGAGAGACGCCTATTTTCAGGCAGCCTCAGGAACATTCCGGTTCCCAGGGACAGCGTACCACCTCCTGCCACTCGAACCAGACGCCAGGACATAAGCCCAAGATACAGAAGTGGATAGAGAGATCAGTTGTGATCAGGGTCGCTCAGGTTCAGCGGCCCAGGCCGGAGAACGGTTTTCGCGCCTCAACAGCGTGACCCCGATCACCAGACTCAAGGGGAAGATCATCGCCACAAACAGCCCGGATTTTAGGCCAAACTGTTCCGGCAGCAGCCCGTTCGCCGCACCGGTCGCCAGCAGCCAGCTGGATCGCTGTGCCACATCCGACACAAACCCGGCCACCCATGGCCCAACGGATGCGCCCACATCCCCAGCAATCGCCAACGCGCCAAATAGAACAGTGCCCCCGCGCGGGAAGGAGGCCGCAGACAGGCTGATCGTGCCCGGCCACATGAGCGCGACCGAGAATCCACAGACCGCACAGCCCAACAGCGCCACCACCGGGTTGAGCGAAAACACGGTCATAGCATAGCAGCCGATGCACAACAGACCGCTGGCGATCAGCGCGTTTTTCAGCACCAACCGGTGTCCGTACACCCCGTACAGGGCACGACCGATCCCCATCAACAGCGCAAAGAGACATGGCCCCAACAGGTCGCCCACAATCTTGGGCACGCCCAACCCTTTCTCCGCAAAGAGCGAAGACCACTGTGACATGGTCAGTTCAGATGACCCCGCGCCCATCATCAGGATCAGCGCAATCACAAACACGTTCGACCGGATCAGTTGTTTAAAGGGCGTCTTTTCGTGTTCTGGGATGGTGGGCATCAAAGGCACTTTGAGGAACTTGAACAGGTTGTAGATCGGGACGATCGCCCAGAGGATCGGCAGCATCGACCAGGGGGCTGTACCCACGATCCAGAGGGTCGTCGTCGTGATCAACACGACCCCCATCTGTCCCCAACAGTAAAACGAGTGCAGCAGGCTCATAGCGGAAGCCTTCTGCTCATTCGGCAGAGACTCCACAATCGGGCTGATCATCACCTCGATGATCCCCCCGCCGATGGCATAGATGACGACCGCAACCACCAACCCCATGTATGGAGAGGGCAGCACCCACGGCAGCACGCCCAGCCCGATCAGCCCAAGCGCGCAAAACAGGTGCGCGGCCACAACTAATGGGCGGTAGCCAATCCGGTCGCCGTATCGGAGGGCAAAGAAATCGGCGGCGATCTGCGTGCCGAAATTGATCAAGATCAGGCGTCCGATCATCTCAAACGAAATGTCGAACTGTTCGTGGAAAATGACAAAGAGCAGCGGAGCCAGGTTGTTGACAATTGCCTGCGTAATACAGCCCAAGTAGCAGGCATAGAGCGTCTGTCGATAGGATTGGGTCACGCGGCGAGCGCCTTCTAGAGTTCGGCCTCTTGGTCTTGAGCGGAAGCGGCCAGGGTCATCAGTTCGCCCTCAACATGCTGCAGGTGGTTCAGCATGGCGGCGCGGGCCGCGTCAGGGTCGCGCTGTTTGAGCGCGACGGCAATGGCAATATGGTCTTGCAGCGATTGGCGCGCCACGCCGGGCAGTTCCACCGTGCGCTGGCGGCTCACCTGCCCCAACTGCGTCAGACTCGCCATAAACCGTTCGAGGATGGTATTGTGCGCGGCCTTGGCGATCAACTCATGCATTTCGAGATCAGCCTGGGCAAAGGCGGCGTGA
>CAZYQJ010000681.1:0-3247 GCA_964649925.1 uncultured Litorilinea sp. | reverse complement strand
TCGGGCGTCATGAGGGACCACGTAAACCCGAAGCCGTGGATCTGGGCATGCTGGGAGAGATCGATCGCAAGCAGGACGCGCGGCGAGGATGTGTGGATCATGGCATCGCTGCAATACCACTGGCCCCGGGGAAACATCCCCAGGAGAAGGACACCGGGACGGAGTTCGCGGCAGATTTCAGCCCGCCATACGGCACAGATCTCATCCTGTGAACGCCCGCCAAAGCCAGGTTGGTCGGTATACATTCTGCCGCGACCCTCGCTGAAGTCGCGGCTGCGCCCCCCCATCCCCGCGCCGCTTCCGGCAGCTTCAAAGTAATACTCATAGCTGTAACCGGCATAGCCGCCAGGCCGTAATTGCGCCTCAGCCAGCGGGCCGATGAAGTCAGGATAGCGAAAGCTCATCTCCAGCAATTCATCGTAACACTGGTAGACGTCGCCTTGCAGTGTACAGGAAACGACTGGGTGCTGTACCTCCGGTGGCGTCTGCATCCCATCGCCGGGCGGCAGGTCAGCGGCAGGTATTTCGGCAGACGGGAGGGTGTCTGGTGTGGGCACTAGCGTAGGTTCAGGCGGCAAGGGCGTGGGGGTAGGTTCGGGCGTTGTCGTGGGCGAGACGGTCGGAGTCGGTTCGTTCGCCGCGGTGGGCAACGTTTGGGGTGCGTCCTGTGCCGGGCCGCCGCATCCAGCCATCAAACTGATCCATGTGAGACAAAATAGCTTTATGACAAAACGCATTCAAATCCCCCTTAGGAGTCCCTAGGAGTGACATACCGAGAATAAGCTAGCCAGCGGGAGTGGTAGGTCGTCAGCTAGAGGATGGCACCGCGGGCGCGCCGGTCAGCGTCACAGAGCGGGCAATGTCGGCGAAGTCGTCGGCCAACGCCGCATACGACGCTTCGGTTGTGGTAAAGGTCAACACGACCAGATGGCCGGCGTCTTGTAGGTAAAATGCGATCTGCAGCCCGGCAATGGGGCGCGCGGCCTGCGTGCGGTATTCGATGACCGCCACGGGCAGATGATCAGGGCGCAGCGAATCGTCCAGATAGGCCGACTGCACCTCGGTGTTCGTCATGGCGTTCAACTCCGCCGAGGTCGCCGCCAAATAGGTGTCCAGCGTCAACCCATGCCCTGCCAGCACACTGACCGTCAACTGCGCTTCGGGTGCACCGCCCGTGCCGGAGTTAGGCAGAATGGCGATCAACTCCAACGCTTCGGCCAATGTTTCGTCTGGCAGTTCCGCCACAGCCCCGGTTTCTGATTCCGGCGTCTGGCGCATCTCAGCCATCACCTCTTCCACCACCAGGCCTGGGGCAGGCATTCCCACCCAACAGCAGGGCAGCGTCACCGTATAGCCGTGGCGCGGGCTGGTAAAGACCACCGGCTCGTCCCCGCGCGGGGTGGGCCGGGGCGTGAGCGCAGCGGTGATGGCTTCAGTAGGCGTCACCGTGGGGAGTGCGGCGGTGGCTGCCGGGGCAGCGGGCGCGCGCCGTCCACATCCTGCCAACAGCATCAAGATACACAGCCCCACGATTACAGACCGCACAGGGCTGCGCTGCAGGATACCGTTGCATCGGGTCGGGAAAGCCTTCACAGCACTGCCGATGGACATAGGTGGTTGATGGCACAGCCAGGACAGTTGGGCTTGCGCGCAAAGCAGACGCGCCGCCCGTGAAAGATGAGCAGATGCGACAACATGATCCACTCTTCACGCGGGGCCAACGCCATCAGGTCACGCTCGATCTTTTCGGGCGCGCTTTCCGTCGTCAGCCCTAGCCGGGTGGCAAGCCGTTTGACATGGGTATCCACGACCACACCTTCGGCGATGCCAAAGGCATTGCCCAACACCACATTGGCCGTCTTGCGCGCCACGCCGCCCAACGTCAGCAACTCATCCATATCGGCTGGCACTTGGCCGTCATAGACCTCCACCAGCCGCCGCGCCGCGCTTTGGATGTTTTTTGCCTTGTTGCGGTAAAACCCGGTGGAGCGGATCATCTCCTCCAACTCCGCGGTGTCGGCTTCGGCCAGGGCGCGCGCATCCGGATAGCGCGCAAAGAGTGCGGGCGTCACCTGGTTGACCCGTTCATCGGTGCATTGCGCCGACAGGATCGTAGCGACAAGCAATTCCAGCGGGTTGGTGAAGTCCAGTTCGCAGTGGGCATCGGGATATTCGGCGTGCAGCAGGCGCAGGATCTCCGGCATGCGAACGGCAGCCGGGTCACCGGCCGTTAAGGCCTTGGAATCAGTCATCGTGTTTCCATTTCAGAACAGCGGGCGCTGCGGCCCGAACGCGTCAAGAGAGCGGCATCACCGGATGGGCCAGGATCCGGTAATCGGAATCGTCGATGCGCTGCCAGGGGTAGTGGATAAAGTCCTCGGTGATCTCGGCGTAATAGTCCGGCTCATCTTCGGGGAAGTAACTGCTCTGTTTCTTCCAGTGAATGACTGCCAATTCGGGATAACCGCCCGCGGACTCGACGCGGCCCTTGACCGCCATGATGGAGCGGCATTGATAACACAGGTTGTCGACCACCAGGACATAGCGGCACTGCAGCAGCGTATCCGAAGGGAACTGGAGAAAGCGCGGCCAACTGAGCTTGGTGCGCTGGTTCGGGTCTTCAGGGAACAGTACCGCCGCGGTCAGCACATCCTTCATGTTGAGCGCCTCAGCGATCATGCCGCCCGGGATGATCCCCCCGCGCGTGATCACCAAGAGCGCATCATAGGGGGTGTTGAGCTTGAAGATCAGTGTCGAGACCAGTTCTTCGAGTTCGTGCCAGGTTAGATAGACGTGCTTCATAGAGGCTTCCTTATGACCGCCTAAACGGATTTAGGGTGTTGCAGGTTGCGCCGTGACAGACGCCTGCATCGCAAGATCGGGTGTCAGAACAGCCAGCGCAGCCGCGGCCACAGCCGTCAGGTGATGCACTTGCGGACCGGGCGCAGGGTGATAGCCTGGCGCAGCCTCCCACGTCAGGCTGGACGGCGACAACAGCACCCCCGGCGGCGCGACAAAGCGCAGCGTCAGCACGCCGGGCGACAGCCCCCACAGCCGGTACTCCCCCATCGCGTCGGTGATGGCCGTCACGGGTGGCCGCCCATCGGCGCTGACCGCTTCGACCGCGATCCCGGCAAACCCGAGATCGCCGCCCGTGGATGCTGCCCCGCCAGGCCGCAAGCGCAAGACAACCGGGTCGTGGTCGCTGGTCGGGACCGCGCTGCCTGCGGGGAAATCAGCGTGTAGA
>CAZYQJ010000680.1:2809-3249 GCA_964649925.1 uncultured Litorilinea sp. | reverse complement strand
CGGGATCCGCGACTCATGCGCGATCTGCATGGACTGCATCAAATAGCGGCGGCTCGTCACAAAATCACCCAGCCCGCAGGAGGCCGCAGCCAGCCCATAGAGATTGTATGAGGTGAGGTCAGGATGCTGGATCTGCTTCGCAACTTCTAGCCCCTCCTGGGCAAAGCGCTGCGCTTGTTCGTAGTCACCCTGCTCATAGGCAGTCAGCGCGCTGTCAGGCACATGGCGATATTGGTGGGCTGGCCGATGTGCCGCCAGATCGTCAACGCCTGATCATAGAGGGCAGCGGCTTCCGCCAGCCGTTCTCCACCTTCACAAAAGGCCACCCACCCCAGGAAGTTGGTTGCCAGGGCAATGCCAAACGGATTATCTATCGACGTGCTGATCTCCAGACATTCGCGGTAGTATCGTTCTGATTCGGCGTATTCGCCCAGGCAGTT
>CAZYQJ010000680.1:0-2799 GCA_964649925.1 uncultured Litorilinea sp. | reverse complement strand
GCCGCGACATGCGCCGTGAGGTCTGGTCGCTCAAGCTGGCGGCAGATCGCCAACGCCTCTTGCGCCAGCCGTTTACCCTCGGCGAAGTCAGCGAACGATGCGACGATATCCGACAGCATATGCAATGCCTCGGCCATCTGGTTGAGGTCGCCGCTAGCCTGCGCCCAGGCCAGGCTTTGCTGAAGCACCGCCTCTCCGGCATGCCGGTTGCCGCGCAGCCGGTGGACCGCACCCAGGTTGGTGCTGGCAAAGGCCCGCTCACGCGGGTCGCGGCTAGCATCCGACACGGCGACAAGATAGCGCTCTGCTTCCTCCAGGTGGCCCCGATGAAGCTTGAAAGCACCTCTGCGCGCCTGCAGCCGCACCCGCAGCGATTCAATCTCTTCGGATTCATCGGCCACCCGGTCGAGTTGGTTCAACGCCTGGACCATGAGTTCTTCGCCTTCGACGTAGCGGCTGCGCGTGTAGAAGAACAGGTACAGTGCATGCAGCGCGCTGCCCAACAGCGTCCAGGCGCGCTGCTCGACAGCCCAACTCCACGCCGCTGCCCCATTGTCCAGTTCGGCGGCAATGGTATCCAGCGCGCTGCGCTGACCCGGCCCAAGCAGATCAGCCTCGCGCTGGGCGATCTGGCACAGATAAAACTCGGCATGACGGTCTTGAGCGTCTACCTGCACCGCGGGCGATTCGGCGAGTTTACTGGCCGCATACTGGCGCAGCAGTTCATGGATCTGGTAACGCCCATCCGGGGTGCGGTAGATCCAGGCTCTGTCCATCAGTTCGGCCAACGTCAGCAGGTCTGCCTCGGCCACAGTCGCTGCATCGGGCAGAAAGCCGCCGCGAAAGACCGAGAGCCGCTGCAACACAGCCTGGGCGTGGGTGTCGATCAACTGCCACGACTGCTCCAGCACCGCACGCATCGAACGGTGACGGGACGGGACATTCTGATGGCGCGCCACCAGGATATCCACCCCGTGCGCGATCTCGTCGGCGATCTGGGCGCACGTCAACAACTTGAGCCAGGAAGCAGCCAGTTCAATCGCCAGCGGCAGCCCATCCACCAACCGGCAAATGCGTGCTATTGCCTCCTGCTGGCTGGCGGGGTCAAAGGCGACCTGGGCGCGGTGCGCTGTCTGCACAAAGAGCGACACCGCATCCGAAGCCGCAAAATCGGGTGGCAGCGGCGCGGCGTCTTTGGGCGGGTGCGGCGGCGAGACCGGCGGCAGGCTCATCCCAGCTACCGGGTGAAACCACTCCTCCTGGAGTTTGAGCGCCTCGCGCGAGGTCACCAGCAGCGTCACATGGGGGGCCGCGGCCATCATGTCGGACACGAAATCTGCCCCGGCCAGCAGATGCTCGAAGTTGTCCAGGATCAGCAGCAGGTGCTTGTCGTGCAGGTGGCGCAGCAGTTGTTCCTGCGGCGGTTCGCTGCCATAAAAGTGCAGCCCTATGGCCTCGGCAATAGCGGGCACGAGACGGCTGGGCGTGTCCACCGGTTGCAGCGCCACAAAAAAGACGCCACCGCCAAAGGGCGCGGCGTCCTTCATGTGATCCAGCAGGGACTGGGCGGCAGCCAACGCCAGCCGCGTCTTGCCGATCCCGCCAGGGCCGACCAGGGTCAACAGGCGGCAATTGGGGTCACACACCCGGCGCAGCAGTTCAGCCAACTCCTGACGCCGCCCGACAAAGGGTGTGGTCTGGACGGGAAGCGCCGCAGTGGGTCGCGGCACGACCGCAGCCGGCATGGCCGGAGGGCTGGTGGGCGCTGCGGGCGGGTCGCTGGCCGGAGGTGGAAAGCGCCGCGTGCGTATCGCCTCATACAGCGCCGTCGTCTCCTCCTCCGGCGGCGCGCTCAGTTCATCCGCCAGCAGGCGCACGCACGCCTCATACTGGCGCAGGGCCGAGCCCACTTGCCCCGTCTGTGCGTACAGCCGCATCAGTTGCCGCTGGCTCTCCTCATCCAGGGGGTCCATCATCAACCGCCGCTGGGCATAGCGCAGCGCCTCACTCCACTGCGCCCGCGCCTGATACCCGGCAATGAGGTTGTCCAGCACTTCGATCAGGCGGCGCCGCCATTCCTCACGCGTAAAATACTGCCAGTCGTCATATTCGGGGCTGTCGGGCAGCGTAAAGCCATCCATAAAATCAGCGCGATAGAGCGCCGCGGCTTCAGCCAATCCCGCCAGGGAGTCGCTGGCAGGCAGCCTGCCCTCTGTCGCGACAGGCGCGGCGGAGGGCAGGGCTTCCTGTACATAGGCATCAAACTGCTCGACATCGAGCCACACGACCTCCGGCGCAAGCCGCACCTGCTCGCCGCTACCCTCCCACAACGGGACAGGCAGCAGGTGGCTGAGTTCATACAGCGTGCGGCGCAGGTTGGCGCGTGCGACGGTTTGGGATTTGTCGGGCCAGAGCAGGGTTGCCAGGTGGTCGCGGCTGTGGGCCTGGCGTGTGACGGAAAGATAGGCCAGCAGCGCCATTCCCTTACGCAGCGCCAGGTCAATGAGTTCCCCCTCATATTCAAGCCGCGGCGTGCCCAGCAGATAGAGCTTGAGTTGCATCTTCCCTCCCCGACTCATCCCTGCGTTACCAGACCAACGCCACCCCCGTATAGGTCTGTGGCTGGCGCAGCAGCCCTTCATACGCTTCCTTGATCTGCGCCGGGTTCATGCGGTGTGAGATCAAGGGTTCCAGAGCCAGTTTGCCCGTCTGCAGCCAATCAAAGATCATCGCCTGCTTGCTCGCCTGTGAGGTGCGGTTGCCCGTGTCGGTGTACATAGGCAGCGACCATTCCAGCGC
>CAZYQJ010000679.1:0-3252 GCA_964649925.1 uncultured Litorilinea sp. | reverse complement strand
TGCTTACTGATCCAATGAACTGTGAATGCTGTGCTGGTGGACATCACTCACAAAGCATGGGTTGACGAGGTGACGGCACTGGGTATGGGTCTCTTCAGCACCTGGCAGATCGATACCAATGCCCAAGCAGTAGTCCTTCTGCGTTACTGCGCACCCCTGTTTGCCGTAAGTGCTACCGGACTGGAGACGAGGTAGCTGCGGCAGGTTGCCTACTATTCTGGTGACGATCTGGAAAGCAACCGTTCTTGGCAGGTCAGCAAGGCAGCCACGCCTTGTTCGATAGTGTCGCAAACGTTCAGGTGTTGTTTGGATACACCGAAATCTCTCTTTGGCAAACGTCAATTTAGGTCATCAAATGGATATGGCACGACACAATAAATCTCGACCAACGAACACATCGTGAAATGCCCAACGGAAGGCATTGATGCCGTACCTACCACAAGAATTGGAGCAGTTACTTAACCAAGGGGCTGTAACCCCTGCACATCCGCTCGCCTTGACGGCAGACGGCAAGGTTGATGCGAAGGCGCAAGTAGCACTAATGCGTTATTACTGTGAAGCTGGGGCAGGTGGTGTGACCGTTGGAGTTCACACTACGCAGTTCGAAATCAAGGTAGCGCCTTTTGAACGTTGGTTTTGTCGCACTATCATCTAAGCGCATCAAAGTCGCCATGTGCTGGATAAATGCAGCGCTTGACGATTGATCGACCATCCCAAGTATCCTGATCCGAGCCTCGAAGTAGATACAGAATCTGAAAAGGAAAACTCTATGACTCGCTGGCAGGCCGCGCTAATTGGCTGTGGCAACATCGGCAAAGTTCACACAGAAGCCTTGCTTCAACTTGACGATATGCGCATGGTAGCCTTCTGCGACGTGGACGGGACACGTGCACAGAACTTTTGCGACAAATACAACGGGCACTACGCCACTACCGACGTCGAGCGCATCTTCCAGGACGATGGTATTCAGGTGGTCTATATCGCTACCCAGCATGATACCCATGCCGAATACTGTATCCGGGCTGCACAAGCTGGAAAACATGTATTGGTTGAAAAGCCAGTGGCATTGAGCACTGAGGATTGCACTGCGGTGGGCCATGCCGTCGCCTCTAGTGGGGTCAGGCTCATGACTGCCTTCAAGATGCGCTACTATGACATGATCCAGAAGGCCAAGGAGCTGATCCCCAACCCGCTTATGGTGACCATGCAGATGATGGATAACCGCTGGCCGGACGCGATGTGGGCGAACGATCCCGTCAAGGGTGGTGGCAATGTCTTGAGCCAGGGCGTCCATTCCTGCGACATCATGCGCTATGTGGTCGGCAGTGACCCAGTCAGCGTCTCAGCCGTAGGCGGCAACTACTATCAAAAATCTGGTGTCATTGATAATATGGCTGCCGTCTACGCATTCAAGAATGGGGCGATTGGGAATCTTGTGCAGGGTGATAGCGCTTGTCCATCGCTGATCAGCAAGTTCTATATGCAGATCTTTGGCGAAAACCAATCTATCACCCTATCTGATCGGCTATGCACCCTCATCTATCAAGAAAAAGGCAAGGAGCCGGAACGTTACACGGGCACAGAATCGGGCTTTCTGGAGGAAAACCGGGCATTTATGGAGGCCCTAAGCGCGGGCTCCCCGGCCCCGGTGGATCACCGCGATGGCCTCATGGCCACTCTAATGATCCTACAAGCTTTTGCCTCCATTCGCATCGGGCTACCTCAGCCCATCGCTTCCCTCCTTTAGCGAGAGACACCGATGAAACTGACCGATATTCGCGTGGAAAGTGTCGCAGTCGCCTACTCCGATGAGCGGCTCAGCGTCCCCTTACTGCTTAGCCGGGGCACCATCTATGCCTGCACCTATGTCAAAGTGACCTTGCAGGTGCGTAGCCGAGCCGGCAAGTTAGCGCAGGGGCTAGGCGCGATCTTGCTTTCCGACCTATGAGCCTTTCCTGCACCAGAGCTAAGCCATGAGGACAAAGATCGGATAATGCGCCAGTTGTGTGCCTCCATTGCTACATGCCTGGAAAACGACGATTACGACGATCCCGTGGAAAAAGGCTTTGCTTTGGAACGGACCTTACCTGACCTAATGCGTCGATTGGCAAAAAATGAATCGTTGCTCCACACGACGACACTGCCGCTGCTCGCCGCGCTCAATTGTCTCGCCCCCTTTGACGCTGCGCTCCACGACGCCTGGGGGGCGCTCTTAGGTGTTCCGCTTTACGCCGGCTATACATCGCAATGGCTAAATCGTGACTTGAGCGCGTACTTGGGCCCAGACTTCATTGGGCGTTATCCTGGAGACTATCTTGCGCCGCGGCGGCAGGTGCTGCCGGTTCAACATGTGGTGGGAATCACAGATGCGCTGACGCCAGAGCAGGTGAAGCCGGATCACCCTATACCGGTAGGACAGCCGGCCGATCTGACCTCATGGATTGCGCGTGACAGAGTTCGATATCTGAAACTCAAGCTGCGCGGCCAATCACCAGCCGAGGATGCCTCTCGAGTTGTCGAAGTCTATTCGTCTGCCATGAGTGCCTTGGCCAAAGCCGGTATCACAGATGGCCTGCACCTATCGATCGATCCCAATGAAAGCTATCAAGATCCTGCTCAATTGGTTGATATGCTAGAACAGCTGGCATCGAATGCCCCACAAGTATTGAATGTACTAGACTATATAGAACAGCCTACTCCGCGCGATCTCAGTAGCTATTCGTACACGCTACACACGGTGGCCCGTCGTGTGCCCGTAATTATCGATGAAAGCCTCGACACGCTTGAAGATCTGGGGCGATTGCAGGAGTTAGGCTGGTCTGGAATGGCACTCAAAACATGTAAAGGTCACACGCACTCTTTGTTAGCCTACTGTTGGGGCCGTCAACACGGGCTCTACCTCACTCTGCAAGACCTCACGAACCCTGGCTTGGCACTTGTTCACAGCGCCAACTTCTGCTCCCATCTCTATCTCTCCACGGATTGTTTCGAATGCAACCAACGACAATTCCTCCCTACAGCTCGCCCCGAAGAACAGAATGCATTTCCAGGATTTTTTAGCGTTGTGGAGGGCAGTTTGTTCTTACCACAGACCATGGGCACTGGGCTTTACTAACCAAACCGGGGCTGCAAGACCTGCGGCTGCTCTACTGGTGAGCCAGGGTACCTCATGCCATGTGTAGGATCGCGATGTATATTCTAGTGATTAGTGGATCACACTGCAGTTGATTGTCGGCCAGCCGAAATGGAGCT
>CAZYQJ010000678.1:0-3260 GCA_964649925.1 uncultured Litorilinea sp. | reverse complement strand
CGCTGCAGCCCAGACTGCGGCAACTAAAACTGACAGTTCGACCAGCGCGCCATGCGTGCTACAATCACAGACAACGCGACGCGCGCTGGATGGCGTGCCAGGCCGCAAGCAGATTCAACAGCTAGGCCAGCAGGTACAGATTATAGGTCGCTGATCCGGTCGAGTAGATGGTCAAGCCGTTGCAGGGGCGTAGCACTGCCTGGAGAGGCCGGTTTGGGCGCAGCGCCGCTGGCTTGGTCGCGTGCATACGGATGGGCGGAAACGTCGTCCAGCAGCCGCCCACGGATCGATACATCGCTGCTCAACAATAGGTATTGCGCCCAATGCGCCTGGCGCAGTTTGACGCGAAAGAAAAATTCACCGTCTGCATAGCCCCAGCCCCAGGTCGCAATGCCATATTGATGCAGCAGCGCCGCTACCTGATCCGCCTTCCATGCGCCGCGGGCGTCGATAAAAAAGGGCCAGGCGTTCAGACCGGTCAGCGCCGCCCAACATTCGCGCATCCAGCCCAAAGCCCCGTTGCATTGCCAGGCGCGGCGCCAGTCGGCGTGGATCAAGCCGCCCAAGATCATATCAAACAAGACAGTCAGGTTTTGAGGAAGGTAACGCAAATAGTCCATGTGATTGCCTTTTCTGCTTTCTGCCCATCATGACGGTCGTCGCCTCAAAAAGATATGGCGCACCGCATCTGGTGGGACAGCCAATTAGAACATTTGTTCTAATCCTAGCAGAAAAGCTGGCGTTGTCAATCACCCACAACCGACATTGGGCACGTTTTCTTGGATACTTATTTGCGAGACCCAACGTTCATCACAGGATTTGTAACGGGGATAATAGCAACCATAGTAGTGGCTGCCGTCGCCGGGAAGGTCGCTGCGCTTTGGAACCGGCTGCGCCAGCCCTTTATGCCCACCACGCGGCCTGGGCGGCTGCCGGTCGAAAAAGGGCCAAGCCCGGTTCAGGAGTTTCTGAACTGGCTTGGCTCGGTCATCATGATTGCAACAATCATCGCCATCATTGGGCTGCTTATCTGGATGGTGATGAATGGGGAGAGCGGCTGAGGCGTGCTGGCCTAGACTGCCACATCCTGCAGCCAACCGCGGTGGAGGATCCACCGATCCCCGGCGGGGTCCCAGTGCAGTTCATAGGTGTTGTTGTCCACCGTCATCACCAGGAGGCAGCGCATCATCCGCCCGCCCACAAGTTCTTCCCACTGGCGGCCTACGTCGTTGACGTAGTGCGAGCGGTTGCGCCATGTAAAAGAAGTGGGGCGCACCTCGCCGTTGGGCATCACACGCACCAACACGTCGACCGGTTCGTTAATCAAGACCTGACTTGGCATCGACCATTCCTTTCTGCATCACATCAGATCGTTGGGCGAGATAATCCAGCAGCATCTGCAGCGCAGTTTGTGCGCTCAACAGCTTATTGCCGGTGCGGTCGGCAGGCCAGACCCAGTGTGTACCCCTCTCATAGCCATCGGCGGCGCTCACATGCAGATAGACCGTGCCCACCGGTTTGGTGGGTGTTGCGCCGCCCGGCCCGGCGATGCCGGTAACCGAGACCGCTACATCTACCGCGTAGAGCCGCCGCGCCCCCGCGGCCATCTGTGCCGCGGCGGACGCGCTGACCGCGCCTTCAGTCGCCAGTGTAGTAGCGTCCACGCCGAGAAGACTCTGTTTCGCCTCATTGCTGTAGGTGATCGCGCCGCCCGCAAAATAGACGGAACAGCCTGCCACCTCGGTAATCAAATGGCCCACCAGCCCGCCAGTGCAGCTTTCCGCCGTGGCGCAGGTCAGCCCTGACGCCTGTAGCCGCTCGCCCAGCGTGTGCGCCAGGCCGGTCAATGCCTCATAGGTCGGAATCGCTAACGTCATTCTACACCTCCCTGTGCGCCTAGTGTAGTCGCAAAGCAGATGCACGCAAAGCCACAGGACTCAAAAAACGCCTACCGCTCGGCCAGGATCATCAACCGCGCATCACCCTGACGGGTGAAGATGACCACGCCGGGCCGGTCGCCCGAAGGCAATTTCAGCCGCCCGCGCAGCGATTCCGGCGCGAAGGGCGCGCCGCGCTTCTTGAGTTCGATGCGGCTGATCTCCAACGCGGCCAGCCGCGCCTGCAACTGCTTGAGGCTAAACGGGTGGACTTCCAGGACATGAAAGGCCTGGGCCAGCGGGGTCGCTCGCCGCTGGTGGGCGGCCAGATACGCGATCTGCGGGTCAAACAAATGTGCATCCAACTGAGCGCATAGCTCGGCAAACGCCCCAGCGCGGATCACAGCGGGGTCGGGTTCGTACAGCACCATACCGGGCTGCAAGGGGCCAAGCGGCGGCGGTTCCCCCCCTGCGGTGATCGTGTGCCACTGGTCGCCGTCATGCACCGCGGCCCAACGTCCTGGCCCTGCCAGCGGGCCAAACCAAAGCACGGCCTCCTTACACACCCCGTCGTGGCTGATAAACTCCAGCCCGCATTGAGGGGGCAGGTCTGCGTCGTCCACGCCGGGCATGACCTTGACGCCCAGTGCAGCCACGGTCTGCTGCAGCGCCAACAGTGCAGACAGCGGCGGCTGGATCGCGTCCAGCGTGAAAATGCGTCTGCCATGGGCGCGGCGTGCGGGGTCGGCAAAGGCCGCGGCAGCCGGGGGGAGCGTCCCCGCCGCCAGATGCGCCGTCCAGTCGGCCTGGTGGAAGGTCACACGGTCGGCCATCCCTAGTGCGGCGACATTGGCCCGGGCCAGCCGCAGCCGCAGCGGGTCCAGGTCATAGGCAATGACCTGCCGCCTTGCAGCCAGCGCCAGCGTATCACCGCCGATGCCGCAGCCCAAGTCCAGCACCGGGCCGGGCGGCGCATGGACATTGATCCAGGCGGCGCGGTGTTGGGCGATGGGGCGGGCCGTCGCCTGCTCCAATGCCTCCTGCGTAAAAAAGAGCCGCTCGGCCTCCGGGAACTTCCCCGCGGCCTGGCGGCGCAGCCGCACCAAGGCCACCAGCGCGCCTGCTTCTTCTGGCGAGTAGTGGCGGCGCAGCGCGGCGATCTGTGCAGGCAACTGCGCCTCGTCAACGCCTTCCTGCGCCAATGCAGCCGCCGCCTGCCGCCCCCTGGGTGACAACAAGAAATCGATCGTCCGTAGGTTGATGGCCTGGGTGGATTCGGACATAAGCTTGGGGCAAGACAGGCGGCGGATGGCCGCAGCACGATGGGAAGAGACCGGCTCCAGAACCCTGCAACCGGTCTCGCTAGGTCAGCGATTCTGGGCC